>CAIXSC010000441.1 GCA_903921945.1 uncultured Planctomycetaceae bacterium | reverse complement strand
GTCGCCGCTGGAGGCGGAATTCGACACCGCGTCGCGATTGCGGTTTGGAGTCCCGGCCGTCGCCTACGGCTCGGCGGTAAACGAGGAAGGCGGGTGCGGACGTTGCCAAGCGGGCGTCGCTCGCGGTGAACCTCTTCTTGTACGACGGACATCTTGTCCGTCGCCGCTGGAGGCGGAATTCGACACCGACCAGCGACTGCGGTTTGGAGTCCCGGCCGTCGCCTACGGCTCGGCGAACCCCACTACCCTTGGCATGCGTCCAGCGGCAAACTCACGCGGACCGTTGTGCCCTCGCCTTCGACGCTCGCTAGTTCGATCGATCCGCCGTGGGCGGTGACGAGGCTGCGCGTGATTGATAGGCCGAGCCCTGTGCCGCCAGCGCTGCGCGAGCGGGCTTTATCCACCCGATAAAACCGTTCAAACAGGTTTCGTTGGTCTTCGAGGGCGATACCGACGCCCGTATCCGCGACGATAAGCTCGGCACGGCCGTTGTTGCTCGAGAGTGTCACACGGACTTCACCGCCGTCGCGATTGTATTGGATGGCGTTGGTCAACAGATTGATGACGACTTGGGCGAGCAGTCGTGGGTCGCCCTGAATCTCCATGGACTGGATATCGCGGATCACTTCGAGTCGCTTGTTGCGGGCCAATGGTTCCAGCAGTTGCGCGCACTCTTCGACCGTATCTCCCAAATCGAAGGTTTGCCGATCGATCTCCAGCACACCCGAGTCGGCACGCGCCAGCGTCAGCAGGCTGTCGACTAGCCCGCGCATCCGGCGGGCCGCCCGCAGCGACGCTTCGAGCGATTCGCGAGTGCCATCCGCCAACCCCGGCTGGCGCACGGCGAGTTCGAGATTCCCGAGCAGCACGGTCAGCGGTGTCCGGAGTTCGTGGGAAGCGTCCGCGGTGAATTGCGTTTGTCGTGCGAACGCTTGCTCGAGACGCCCAAAGGCGCTGTTGAGCGTTTCCGCCAGATCGAGCAGTTCTTGATCGACCTTGTGCGTGTCGATCCGCTCGGACAGATTCCTCGCTGAAATGCCCGCGGCCGCCTCGCTCATGACGCGTAAAGAACGCAAGGAACGATACGACAGGAGCAGTCCGCCGATGATCCCCAGGGCGACCAGCCCCGCGCCGCTGGCGACCAACAGCACCAACCACTGCCGCAATTCCGTGAATTCGGAATTGAGCGGCCGGCCTACCATGACCAGAGTGCCGACGGGGCCTTGCATCACCACTTCGCGAACCACGCCGCGTTGTCGCCATGCAACCCCTGCCGACTCGAATGCCTGTGGCATGGGAGGATTGGGAACCGGCCGAGGCTGTGGCCCGGCGCCCGTATCGGCTGGCGGCAGGTTTGGGCCGGGAGGCCGGGTTGTCCACAGTAACTCGCGCGGCGCCGGACGGCGAAGACGCGCGGCGGCGGTGGACGAAGCTTTCATCACTTCGCCCTCCGCCTTCCAAACCACGAAGTACGGACCGCCTTCAGGGCGTGTGTCGTAACGCGTCACAAAGCCGTCGGCTAACGCCAAATTGCTGGAGAACCGCGCCATTTGCCGGCGATGTCGTTCCTCCGGCGGAAACTCGCCGGGACGCAACGGCGGAGGTGGCGGAGGTGGTCCGGGACCTATCGGTTCAGGAGGACGCCAAGTCGCTTGTTCCAAGGTGCCCGGGCGTTCCAATTCCCTCGGGGGAATCGATCGCAGCACCGACACGAGCGACTGGCACGCGCCTTCCAATTCCGAGTCGATCGTGGCGAACAGCGCCTGTTCAATTCGCCAATACAAGAACCCCGCGAAGCACTCGACCACGAGCAGCAAGACGGCTGAATGCCAGATCTGTATCCGCCACCGTATCGATCTAACCATCGACGATGTACCCCTGCCCGCGCCGGGTCGCGATGAAGTCCTTTCCCAATTTCTTGCGGACGTTGGACACGTGGACTTCGATCAGGTTCGAAAGCGTGTCCTCATTCTCGTCGTACAGGTGGTCGTAGATCATCGAGCGTGTCACCAGTTTGCCGCGATGCATCGCCAACAGTTCGACCAGCGAGTATTCGCGGGCGGTGAGCGCGACCGGTTCGCCACCGCGGCAGACGACCCGCGCCGACGTGTCGATCGACACATCGCCAATGGCGATCGCCGCGCGGGACAAACCGGCGGCGCGTCGGATGATGACGCGGAGCCGCGCCAGCAGTTCCTGCAGATCGAAAGGCTTGACCAAGTAATCGTCCGCGCCGCCATCCAACCCCCGGACGCGATCATGGACCGTGTCTCGGGCGGTCAGGATGAGCACCGGGGTGGGACGGCGTCGCCGCAATTCGGCCAGCACCGACAGGCCATCGCGTTTCGGCAACATGAGATCGAGCACCACCGCGTCGTATTCCCACGAACCGGCTTTGACCAAACCGTCCTCGCCGTCCTCAGCCGTGTCCACAGCGTATCCTTCGGCACGCAGCGCGCGTGCCAGCAAGCACCGCAAGTCGGCGTCGTCTTCGACCACCAAGATCCGCATGAACGCACTCCAACTCGCGGAGACACGCAATCGAGTCTACCGGTGGGCGTTAGCGGCCGCCCACCAGCGAAACAAGCGCGGCGTCTTGCAGCGCCGCCGATCGCGCCGCCGACTTCGGCGTATTCAAACCGAAGTCGACTCGATCGAGCAACTGTCCCTTGGAGACCACCACATTGGGCGGATCGGCCGTTGTCTGACGCGACCCCTGCGGCGCGACGACGCGGATTCGGTAGACACCGATCGCCAATCCGTCGAAGCGATAGCTGCCGTCACGTCCCGTTCGCGTCGTCGCCAAGACATTGCCCTGCGAGTCCTGCAGTTGCACGACAACATTGGCCAAACCCGTTTCGCGCGAATCGATCTTTCCATTGGCATTGACGTCGTTCATGACACGGCCCGCGATGCCGGCCTTGAAGAAGAACACGTTGTCCTGAAGGTTGGTGGTCGTTGTGTTCCGACGGATGATATCGGCCAGCGTCGTGCGGCGGATCTGTTGCAAATCGGTTCCCTGGAAATCTTTTTCGTACCAGAACCGGTCGCCGTCGCGCAACCGCTGGAATTGGTCGACCAGAATCCGTTGGAAGGTTGGTCCGACGCTGGAACCGGCCAAGTGGTCTTCCGCCAAGCCGCCGACCCACAGGTCGATGTTGTTGACGTTGCCGTAGGTCTGTTCGAGCGCCCGTTGCACATCCAGATTCTTCGTGATGTCCGCAAAACGGGTGACCGGCTTTAGCCCAAAGGCGACTCGCGCCGCGTTGTAATCAGCCAGCCCATGGTCGCGACCTCGCTGGATGTTGAGCGCGGCGAGGTCGAGCCCACCCGCGCCGGGCGGTCCAAACAGGAAGTCCCGCACGTCATCGATCACTTTTGTGTCGATTTCCTGCGAGTTGTCGGACGCGAGATACTTCAGAATCGGATCGATGCCCGTCTCGCTCAGCACGGGTGCGTTGAAAAACGCGTCGCGCAGCGAGAGCGGTTCACGGACCGCGTTGCCGTTATTGTCCAGAAACTCGATGTCATCGCCGAGCATGCTATGGCCCAAGCGGTATGCGGCCGTGGCGAACTCATTGGAGATGCCAGGATTCACGCCCGACTTATAACCTTGGTAGGGCCGCATGGCGGTCGTTCCCAGAAGCGCCGGCAAAAATTCGTTATAGGTAATCACCTGCAGTTCAGCGCCGACCACTCGCCGCGCTTCCATGTACAGCTTCTCATCCGTCCATGTGGGATTGGCCACCGCCAGCCGATCCGCCACGCGATTGTGCTCGCGAACGAACAGCGTGTGGAGCGCCAGCAGTTCGACATTTTCGTTCGCCCGCACATCACCCGCCAGAAAGAATGAACTTGCCGGCGCGCCGGGCGGCGAGGCGTTTTCCAAACCGGCCGTGTTGAATGGCAGAAGCCCGCCTTCGCTCGTGGCCAACTTGCCACCCGAGAAAGTCCGCAGCGCGGCCGCTCGCGTCGTGTCGGAACCGTAGATTTGCGAACCATCCAGGAACGCGGTGATGGCGTTCACTTGTTGTCTCGGATTCGCTGCGGTGGCGCCGGTCGCCGAATCGTAGATCGAACGCGACAACGGAATCTGCCGCGTGCCATCGCCCGCCGGATCGAAGGATGGATCGCCTGCCGGCACCGCGATCGGAAACGGCTCGTCAGGAACCGCCGAATTGGTCAGGTCGAGATCGTGGTCGAGAAACTGCCCCCAAGCATAGATGAACGCCGACATCCCTCGATTGTTCAAGATGTTCCGGCCGTCTTGATCCGCCAAGGCATTGCTCACGGCACGGGCGCTCGGTCGGTCGGCACCTGCGGGAGCCGAAATGCCGTCCGCGTATTCCGCGGGCGCCAAGCGGACGTATTGTTCGACCGTGCTGCCAAGTTGAGGCTTTTGAACGTTGTTGCCGGTGCCATCGAACGAGCGGAAGTCGGTAGCGCAAAGCTGGCGTCCTTCCAGCGTTTCGAGACTGGAACGACGGGCCTTCAGAGTGGCCAAACGACGGCTGATTTCCTGACGGGACGGTGTTTTGCGGTGGAACATAGGTGCCTGCCTTTCAAGAAGAGAAGTGGTGAAGGCTACTGTCCGAAAACTGTCCGAAAAGCGCGGCGACTCCAACAAGCAACGCCATCCGTCATGTTGGATCATCCGCGATGGCAGGCAAATTACCGAAAGCAACCTTAAGCCCCGATGAAGGCGGCAAATTCGCGATTTTTTTCCAGCCCATCGCGCGACCACTGTCCCGGCTGTCGCGCTCCCGTCAAAGGAAGTGCCATCCACGGGGAACTCACCGATCACACCCCCGGCTTGGCCGCTGTCGAGCAAAAGAGTAGAGTCCCCTGCCCCTAAATCCAAAGGCTTCCCAGGACGGCGATGGCGCCCGCGACACTTTGCTCTGCCCGGGACTGGCATCTAAGAGCTTCGTCCACGCGATGGCATTTTGTGCGGACCGCCCCTAACCTTTCGAATCACGCTGCGAGGCGCGCGGCCCTGACGACGCCATATATCTTTCCTTCCTTGGATGCACTTCAATCTATTCCGTGTGTTTCGTGTGTTTCGTGGTTCCCTAGCACGCGCCGCCGGATTCTTTCGGATGGTTCGCCGTTCCCCTTCAAGCGCCGTAAGACTCGCCGGGCCACACTCGCCTGGCAGACTCGAACGCGAGTCGAAACCTTACGGTTGTTTTGGGCAGGTCGTCGCGAACAACCAAGCTGCAAAGCGCAAATTCACCCGGCGTTATCTTTCATAACGTCGATAGATACGCATCGATGTGCTGAGTTTCGCTCCGACGGTATCGCATGGAACGCCCAGCTAGTTCGAAGTTGGAACCACTCGATTTCGGATTCCCCAAAACTCGCGTTTCCCGCGTGGGATTCGCGAGTTTTTTATTTTGCGAACCCCAAGTTCGGGCTAGACCTGCTCGGGAATCACGAATTCCTTGCGTCCGAGCCGTTTCAGCAGCGAATTGGCTTCGGCGTCGCCGGGAATGGAATGCGTGTCGCGATCGAATCGCAGCGGCCGTCCGACCCGGAATGACAGGTTGCCCAAGTGGGCAAGCAGCGTCGAGCGATACCCTTCTTCGATGTCGCAGTTGGGCGTGGCACCGGATTTCACGCAACTGAGGAAGTTCTGCAAATGTGGCGTGTCGGCGAATTGCACGGGCTGGTCGACAGCCACTTTGTTCCGCTTTTCGACGAGACGCCACGAGCGGCGACCAATCGCGATGTAGCCATCGGTTCCGTAGAACACCGCGCCATTCTCGAATCCTTCTTGATGGTAAGGCGTCCACAGCCGCTGCTCGTACACCAGCATTGCTTGCTGATCAGGGAACTTGTAGGTCGCGACCTGTGTATCCGGCGTTTCCTGGATATCGCCCGCGAACGCCAGTTTGTCGCCCGTGCAGGCGACTTCGGTCGGGAAGTCGACCCCCAGTCCCCAGCGAGCGATATCCAGGTCATGGACGCCATCGTTCCCCATGTCGCCTGTGCCATAATCCCACAGCCAACGCCAGCCGTAGGTGTAGCGGTTCGCGTTGAAAGGCCGTTCTGGAGCGGGGCCCTGCCAGATATCCCAGTTCAGGCCGGTGGGCACGGCCGAGTCGGCGACGGCAGGCACTTTTCGCCGCAGTTGGCTATTGAACGCTTTGGCCATATGGACCTTGCCGATGCGTCCGCCACGAATCATGTCGATGACCTCGCGGTAATGCGGCGCACTGCGGCTCTGGGTGCCGACCTGCACCACGCGGCGGTGCTTCCGCGCCGCCGCCACCATCTGGCGGCCTTCGAATACGTTGTTCGAAATCGGCTTTTCCACGTAAACGTGCTTGCCGGCTTGGCAGCCCCAAATGGTCGCCAACGCGTGCCAATGGTCGGGCGTCGCCACGACAATCGCGTCGATCGACTTGTCGTCGAGCGCCCGCCGCAGGTCGGTCAGCGGCTTGGGCGCCGTCTTTTGAATCGAAGCGATCTGCTGCGCGAACGGGCCCAACAGTGGTTCATTCACGTCGCAGATGTGCGTCACCTGCGCTTCGGGCAAGGCCGCGAAATCCCGGGCTAGCCCGGCGCCGCGTCCGCGAATCCCGATAACGCACAGCGACAACCGCTCGCTCGGAGCCGCCTTCGCCGGCCGCGGCCAAACAGCCGCTGCCGCCCAGGATGCCGCCGCCGTGGACGCCGTCCCCGCCAAGAACACCCGCCGAGAAACCCCACGCATGCCGCTCGCTCCTTGCCTTTAAGCCATCTTTCACGGTTTCGCATCACGATCAGAGCCGCGTTCCCGAGCCGCGATCCCGGGCCGCGCTCCACAGCCTCATTCGGCAGCCGCGATCCAGGACCATGTCCAGGGGCGGACCGCGCCCCAGATCAGCGTTGGGACGTGCTGGCTGGAGTTCATTTCGCTCCAGCCCGACGCGGCGTGATTGTGGCGATACCGGCTCCCGGCCGTCAACTAGCGGCGACGAGACGCGAAGCTCGACCCAAACTTAAACCCGTTGCCGGCACCTGTCCGCAGGATGTACTCGTCGAGATACACCGCGATCGCGCCATTGAGGAGTCGCAGTTCGACAGCCCCCTCGTCGACCGACGCAATGTCCTCGTCGGGAACACCGATCGCGAGATCGTCCCAGCCATCGCCATCAAAGTCGAGCACTCCGAGCGCGGCTCCGTAATGGTCCCCGGTCTCTGAACCACCACTCTGAGTCAGATGGACGGTGCGGCCGAAGTTCAGGCCGCCCACTCGCCCAAAGATGATCTCGACGGCGCCCGCGTCCGTTGCCGCTCCGACGTCCTCGAATGGCGTTCCGATCGCCAGGTCGTCAACGCCGTCGCCATCAAAGTCGCCGGCCGCCACCGTGAACCCAAACCGATCGCCGCTTTCCACCGGATCGGGAAAGGCCGACTGGAGGACGAGCAGGGCCCGCGCCGTGCTGAGTCCCCGACCGTTGCTGTACATCACTTGGACGGCGCCGTGGTCCACAATCGCGCCGGTGTCCTCGCCCGGCGAACCGATCGCGACGTCGTCGCAGCCATCGTCATCGAAATCGCCCACTGCCAGGGACGCGCCCAGATTGTCGTTCGCCACCGCCGTGGACACTCCGATCGCCCCCTGCGCGAAGAATTGGTGCGGCCACGCTCCGGTGACGTAGATCACATTGATCGCGCCTGCTGCGCCATCTTCGTTGGGAACTCCGACAATGACATCGAACAGCGCGTCGGAATCGATTCGCCCCATGGCGAGCACCTTGCCGAACTGGTCGTTGGCCTCGACCAATCCGCCGGCGGTGTCTTGTCCGAAGAACCAGCCACCTACGCGTGACAATCCGGGCCCCGATCCGGGCAGTACATGCACCAAGCCGGAATCCACACGGCCGAGATAGTTTTCTCCAGGTGCCCCAATCGCCAGGTCATCGTACCCATCGGCATTCACGTCACCGGCCGCCAGCGAGTCACCAAAGAAATCTCCGATGGCCCGGACATTCGGCACACCGCCGACACCCTGTTGGAACACGCTTGGAATTGGCTTCAGCCCACCCGCAGAACCGTAAACCACAACCACCGCGCCCGAGTCCACCACCCCCGTATTGTCGCTCGGCACGCCAATCGCCAGATCATCGAACCCATCCCCGTTGAAGTCGCCGGCGGCCACCGACTTGCCGAGGAAATCATCGACGCTTGGAACGAGCCCGAGAACCGGCTTGGAAAGCACTTGAACCGCGGCGTAGGCGCCGCCCCTCGCGCCATACGTGACCACCACCTCGCCCGCATTCGCTTTTCCGGAAACCGTGGTT
>CAIXSC010000440.1 GCA_903921945.1 uncultured Planctomycetaceae bacterium | reverse complement strand
GTCGTTGTCGATACCGAAATAGACGTGGCGATCGTCTCCCGACGATTGATAACCGCCCGAACTGGCTTTAAGGTTCAAGGTCACGCCCCGCCGCCGACTCGCATCGTAAAAGCTTACGACGTCACCGAGCGTATCGTTCACGACTTCATCGGTGTAAATCGAGGCGACAATCGTGAAGTCGCCGGTCCCAAGCCGCAGCGACTCGCGCGCGGGGATTTCAATATGGGCGCCGCGGCCATTGAAGCGCCCTGTTTCCAGATCGACACCGTGGTTGATCCCGTGATTCCCGTTCCCGGAATGGTCCCGGCAATCGCCACGCAATGGCCAGTAACCGACAAGCCCGGCTTCCTCGGCGCACGCGGGCGGATGGAGGGCGATCGCCCCGCCCAGCAACATGATCAGCAAAGCAAGCTGTGTAAACCATCGGAAAGAAACCATCGCCAAGCTGGTCGCGAATCGCATACATAACTCCCATCCAGAGAATGCACACAGAGTACCCGATCCAAGATGGAGCGTGTGGGCCACCGCGATTTTGGGCCCCTAAAGATACGGAGGGACAATCCGTCCCGCGAGTGCGTTAGACCGTTGGGGCGGTCCACGATCGGAAGAGTGGTTAAGGCGTGGCGATGTCGAGCAGGGCGAGGTCGGGGGCGAGCCGCTTGAGTTCCTCGCCGAGCAACCGTTGGACACCGCGAATGGTCGAGCGTTTCAAGGCGCGGCGAAGGATTTCCTGCGCGTCCGCCACCGTCACATGATTCGCCAACTCTTTAATCGACGGTATGAACGCGGGACTCATGCTGAAACTGCGAAGCCCCATTCCCAATAACAACACAAACGCGCGCGGCTGGCCAGCCATTTCGCCGCACACGGTAAGCGGCTTGTTTCGCTTGCGGCAGGCCTTGATCACATGGTTCAGCAGCCGCAAAACGGGCGGCGCCAGCGGCTGGCAAAGATGGCTCACCTTCGGATTGTCCCGATCCGCCGCCATGAGGTACTGCACTAGATCGTTCGAGCCCACCGATACGAAGTCGGCGTGGCGTAACATCGCCTCGATCGAGATCGCGGCAGCCGGCACTTCCAGCATCATCCCGATCGGCACACTCGCAAAAGCCTTGCCCGCCTCCTGCAATTGCGTCGCCGCTTGATGCACCATCCGCCGCACTCGCCGCATCTCCTCGACGGTGGTGATCATGGGAAACATGAGCCGCACCGCTCCGCCTCGCGACTGGGCATGATGAGCCGCCCGGAGCACGGCCCGGAGCTGCGTCGTGAAAAACTGCGGATGCTCGAACGAAAGCCGGATGCTGCGCCAGCCGAGAAATGGATTCGCCTCTTGGTGCGTGTGGCCCAGATACGGGACCGTCTTGTCGCCCCCGATATCCAGCGTGCGAATCGTCACCTGATGCCCGGGACTGGCGTCAATGATGTCGCGGTAGACCGCGACTTGCTCTTCCTCGTCCGGCACGCTGGCATGGGTCAGGTATAGGTACTCGGTGCGGAACAGCCCAATGCCCGTCGCCCCCATCGCGCAGGCCGCGCGAGCGTCGGCGACGCTGTTGATGTTCGCCAACAACTCCAGCCGCTCGCCGTCGGCGGTCACCGCCGGATGCTCGCGGTTCGCCGCCAACTGGTCCTTGAGATGGAAGAATTCGCGTTCCAGCTTGCGGAACGCCGACGCCGTCTCGGGCGGCGGATTGACCAGCACATGCCCTTCCCGGCCATCGACGACCACCGTGTCTCCCGTCTTGATATGCCGCAGCACACCTTCAACGCCGCACACGGCGGGAATCCCGCGACTGCGAGCGACAATCGCCGCATGGCTTGTCTGGCTGCCGCCTTGCGTGACAATGCCGCGCACGTCGATGTCGCCCAGCGCCACCGCCTGCGACGGTAGAAGCTCGTCAGCCACGACGATCAAACTGCCGATGAGCGGATTGAGCTGCGGTTTCAGGACGTCAGTCAAGTGAGCGCTTACCCGCGTCACCACTTCGCGGATGTCACTGATCCGTTCCTTCAAGTAATCGTCGCCCGTGCGTGAGAGCAACGTGGAATACTCATCGAGCAATCGGACGAGTGCGGCCGCCGCTTTCAGCCGGTCCTCGACAATCCAGTGTCGAATTTTCCGGCTGAACACCGGATCGCGGAGGATCGTTTCATGGACCGCGAAGATTCGCGCCGCGCTGTCGCCAATCTGGCTGGCGACCTTGATCGCCATCGCGCGCAGCTCATCCCCGGCCTTTTCGCGCGCTTCCTCGAACAGGGCGAGTTCCGACGCGACGTCGGCTTCCTCCAGACGTTGGGTGTCCGGATTGACGAAGATCTCGTGGATGCAGTAAGCCGTGCCGACGGCCACTCCCGGCGATACGGCGACTCCTTTACGCATGGGCGAGAATTTACCAAGGGACGGGAACGATGACAAACGGGACGCCCAACGCCCCCCCTTGATAGCTAGGAATACCCGCGAGCGGTAGCGGCAGCGCGGGTGGTAGGGCCCCAGCCGAGTCCGCACCCCTCGAGTTGGCCTGCGGAGATCGATCGCTGCCGGACCGACCTATCGGTACTTGTCGTGGCAGTCGGCGCACGACTTGCTGATTTTGCCGACGCCTTGGCGTGCTCCTTCGTCGTTGCCCAGTTTCACCGCATCGACCACTTCCAGCGCCGCCTTTTTGAGCATGTCGCAGAAGCCTTTGTATTCGGCATCGTCCGCGTCGTCCAAACCTTCCTGCATCAACACATGCCCCATCACCACGAACAACTCGGCCTCCTTCAGAATCTCGGCCTTCTTCGCGGTGAATTCGGCCTTGTTCGCGGTCCACTGCTGCAACCGCGGTTCGAGCCCCATCTCCAGCCGTTGCATCAGCGGACTGCGGTCGCAGACCGTGCCCCACGCGGCTTTCGCTTCGGCCGTATTGCTTGCGGCCAAGCTGCCATTCAGCAAGTCCTCGAGATCGGTCTTGCGAAGTTTCGCTTCGTTGTAGACCTGCTGTGTGCCGACCTTCGCGTTGGATGAAGTTCGGGCGAACAGGTCGCGGGCGGTCGGAGCCAACGGCTTCCAACGCACCTCGCCGTCGTACTCGCCGATGATGCCGAACAGCATTCCCAGCATCATGAAGTTCCGGCGAGCTTCCTTGTAGCCTTTGCCGGCGAAATCAGTCGGCGTCGTGACGCTCTTGTCGACCATCTGTTTGAGTGACTTCACTTCGTCTTCGATGGTCGCCGCCGAGATCAACTTCGACCAACCGCCAGCGCCGCCGGCCCCTCCGCCGCCGCTGGCTCCCGCCGCCGCTGCCGCTCCGCCCCCGCCCGCCGCCTTGCCAGCGCTGGCGGCCACGGCGGCGCCGAAATTCGCCGGCCGCTCGCCAGCCAACACCTTGCCGTCAAAGATGTCCTCGAAATAGACGCCCTTAATGTCCGAAGCGGTAAATTTGGGAGCCGCCGCGCGGCGCACCACCTTCGGTCCCTTGGTCTGCGCGTTCGCCTCCGACTCCCACAGTCCCACGCCCAGATCCATCGTCCCGGCGCACGCCAGTGTCACCGACAACGCCGCTCCACAAACCCATGTCGGCCGCTGCTTCGCGGGTGAATCGAGACCAAGCCATTGAACGACCCGTCGGAACCGTTTCATAGGAGAACTCTCCAAAGCGGCGGCTGCCGCGACGAAAACCTTGCTTCCCCACCAGCGACCGCTAAATCATATTCCACACGACAATCGCTGTCAGGCCGAAAAAGAAAACCGCGCAGGCCGCCGTTCCAACCTGCAGGAACCACCGCGGCCGCAGCGACGGCGGCAGCAGCACTCGATTGGTATACAACGCATGCAGGGTCGCGCACCCCAACGCGATGTTGCCGAGCACCGCGCCAATCTTGGCGATTGCCAGCGGCGGAAACAGCCACAAAGCGATCAGTCCCCACACGCCGTAGGCGGCCAAAATCCCGTAGTACAACTGGCCAACCCGGGATTCGCGCATCCGCCGCGCCCATGGACTGGCCGTCCAAATGATGTCCGTCCACCGTCGCGCGATCTGGTCGCCGACGCTCACCTGGCCCGGAGCCAAAATCAGAAAGCCGCAGAGCAAGGTCAGCAGCCAAAACAGGCCGCCATAAGCCGGGTAGCGAACCGCCATGCCGTCCGCGATCATCGCCGCCACGCGATGCTCGCCGACCGTCGCGTTGCGAATGAATTCCAGCGACAACATGCATGGCAACGCCATGCCCAAGATGGAACAGGCGAGCCACACAATCACTTGGTCCCGGACAATATGAGCGATCCATCCGCGCCATCGCCGCTGCTGCTCGGGATTCGTCTCGTCAAACACTTGGCCCGAGTGCGATAGCCGGATCGTCAGCCCGCCCACCGCGCTCGGAATCGCCCCGACCGCGCGTCCCATGCCCCAACCTTTGTCGCGGGCATAGTTGGAAAACAACGTGTTCGACAGCCCGCCCGCGCCCGCAATCGCGCAAAACGAAGCCAGCATCGCCCAGTCGAGCGACGGCAACTTGCCATGCTCGGCGACATAGCCCGGCAACGATACGCGTTCAAACCCGCGATGCTCGACCAAATTTCGCAACCGCGCGCCGTGCGGCGCCGGTACCTCGTCCAACGCCTGGTAGGAACGCGTCTCCAACCCTTCCGACAACGATCCAGACGACGCAGGCTCAGCAGGTCGCGATTTGGAGGCCGCCTGCGTGGCCGCCTGCGAACCAGTGGCCGTCGCGCCGCCAGCTTCCGCCGCGACCGTGTTCGAACTAGCGACCGTGTTCGAGCTAGCGGCCGTGTTTGAGCTAGCGGCCGTCGCGGCGACAGCGGTGGACACGCTGGCCACATCCGGCTGCCAGCTTCCATCCGCTTCGATGCGGCCGGCTGCCGAGAAGACGGTGTCGCCGTCGCGAGCGGCGACAAGGAACCGATTAGACTCCGCGTACGGCCGTGCCTCCGCCAGCATTTCCGCCAGCACCGCGGCAAATTCGGAGGGCACATCGGCCGCCGACTTGTACGTCGATGTCACCGAAGCGCGGATCACGCGAAACTCAGCCAACGACGCTGGACTCGAGTCGCTCTTGTCGCTTGCTCCGGTAGCCGTGTTCCGTCCGCTGTCGGCACTTGCTGTGTTCATGGTCGGGCTGGAGCTCGGAGCGCCGCTCGCTGGCCGTTCAAACGAGCCGCGCGCGACAAAGCGGCGGTCGCCTATTTGTTTGGCGACGGTGAAGTGGCGGCCGGCGACAACCGTTTCCGCTCGAAGCGGCACGGCTCCGAACGACAGGAATCCACCCAACACCTCGAACATGACAGCCGTGGACACCATGAACAGCGCGACGAATGTCAGGTACGACAAGACGGCCACCAGCTTGAACGTCATGATTCGTTCGAGCATGCGGTAGACGGTGCCGCCAAAGATCAGCGGCACGAACGACAGCAAGAACAACGCGAATCCCAAACCGCGGACCAAGCTTTGGTCGTCGCCCGTGGGTAATCGACCGAGCCACGCGGCGGCGAGCGGCACTGCGGCGTTCGACGCGTTGTACGGCCAGATCGCGGCCAAGTCGAGCACCGCGTACATCGTGATCCAGAGCGCTGGCCCGGGCCAAGTCCGCAGTCCACCGACCACGATCGGTTCGCCGCAGTAAACCGCGTACCGCATCATCATCAAGTTGCAAAACACCTGGAACACGATGCTGGTCAGCGCCAACCACAAGAGCGTGGCGCCGTACTGAGCGCTGACAGCGGGTCCGAAGAGCCATTCGCCCGAGCCGATCGAGGTGCCGGCCAGCACGATGCCGGGGCCGATCAACCCGATCCAAAGTCGCCAACCCGCGCTCGGCGGGAACGGCAATTCGCCTACAGTCCACGGCGGCAAATAGCCGGCCGCCCTTGTCGGTAACGTTTCTTCCGCCATGTTCCGCCTCGTCCGTTGCAAGAAACCGGAGCCAAGGCGTGCCAATCTAGCCGCGCAGCCGCTCCCAGGCATCTAGGAGCCGGCCAGCGGCGAAATCGATTTCCTCTTCGGTGCTGAACCAGCCGACCGAGAGCGTCACGGCCCCGCGAGCCACTCGAGTGGCGACGCCCATCGCGGCCAGTATCGCCGACGTGCTCCGTCCATCATCGCGGCTGGGAACGGCCGTCCACGCGTTCACTTCTTGCGCCAGTTCCAACAATTGGCCGGCATTCACCTCTGGAAACGCGACGCACAGCGTGTTCGGCAGCCGCTCGACGCGTTCTCCGATCACCTTCAAGTCGGCCCCGATTCCGTGGCGTAAATGGTCCGCCAGCCGGTCCCGCAACCGCGTCATCCGCGGACGGGTCTCTTCGAGCAGCTTTCCGGCCATCGATGCGGACTTGCCGAAACCCATAATGCCCGGCACGTTTTCCATTCCCGACCGCAATCCCGATTCCTCGCCCGCGCCGTGGATCAACGGTTCCAGCACCACGCCGCCCCGAATGAACAGCCCGCCGACCCCTTTCGGTCCGTGCATCGTGTGCGCGGCGTAGGTCAGCATGTCAACGCTCAAGTCGTCGACCGACAGCGGCAGTTTGCCCGCCGCGAATGTCGCATCCACATGCACGACCACGCCACGCGACCGGCACAGTTCGGCCAGTTGGCTGATCGGCTGCACCACGCCAGTCTCCGGATCGGCCAACGTGAAGCTGGCCAGCATCGTGTTCGGCTTCAGCAGCGGAGCCACTGTTTCCGGCGATAGCCGCCCATCGGCGTCGACCGGCGCGATCGATACTTCGAACCCCAGGCGACGCAGGAACCGGGCTGATCCATGGATCGACGGCGCGTCGACGGCGGAGATGATCAAGTGCCCGCCGAGCTCGATCGCTTGCCGCAGGAACACGCCTTTCAACGCCAAATTGTTGCTTTCCGACTCGCTGGCCGTGAAGACGATTTCTTCGCGGTCCGCGCCAATCAAGGCGCCGACTTGTTCCCGCGCGTCCTCCATCGCCTCCTGGGCAGCGCGGCCCAGCGAATAGCCGCTGGCGGGCGAACCGTAGTGATCGCCCAAAAACGACCACATGGCGTCGCGAACCGCGGGCGCTACCGGCGTTGTCGTGTTGTGATCCAAGAAAACCTGTCGCATCCGCGAGTTCCCCGTTCCCCAAGTTTGCCGATCGGCTTGTTCAACCACCCACGTAACGCGCGTAGGCGCCGCGGGCTTCCGCCACGTCGCTCGTTCCACCCACGATCGCGCGGCCATCGGCGAACAGCGTAAACGTGAATTTCTCGACCTGGAATCTTAACAAGTAACGGTTGCGTGACACGGCCCCGAGCGGTCCGAGTTTCTCCGCAAGCCGATCGAGCGGGGCCGGTTCGCGGCCCGGAAATGACAACTGCACCGAGTTTCGGCCGCACAGCACGGCGGACTGCGAACCGCGTTGGCCGTCCAGCCAGGGAAATTCCCGCCGGCTGCACGCCGGACAATCGGCGGCCGCGGCCCGCAAGGCATCCAGCCGGACCTGCCGCACGCGATTATCCCACAAGTCGACCACCTGCAAGACGCGGCTCGTCGCCTCCCGCCGCCCCGCCAGAATTTTCAGCGCCTCGCACGCTTCGATCGACGCAATCACATTGATGATTGGCCCCAGAATCCCGGCCGTGTCGCAGGTGTCGGTCGCGCCCGCAGGCGGCACGTCCCGCATCAGGCATCGCAAACAGGCCGTCTCCCCTGGCAGGATCGTCATGGTCTGCCCTTCGGCCCCCAAACAGCCGCCGTAAACCCAGGGAATGCCGTACCGCAGCGACGCGTCGTTCAACAGGAACCGAATCTCGAAGTTGTCCGTCCCATCGACAATCACATCCACATCCCGTGCCAGCCGCTCGATGTTCGTCGCATCGATGTCCGCCACCACCGGTTCGATTTCGATTGTCGAGTTGATTCGTCGCAACTTCTCCGCCGCCGCGACCGCCTTCGGCAACCCGGCCGCCACATCCGCCTCGTCGTATAGCACCTGACGCTGCAGATTGTTCAATTCCAGGAAATCCCGGTCGACGATCCGCAACCGCCCCACCCCCGCCCGAGCCAGCGTGTTCGCAATCACCGACCCCAACGCGCCGCAGCCGCACACCAAAGCCCGGCTCGCCATTAACCGCCGCTGGCCAGACTCGCCCAGCGGCGCGAACCGTACCTGCCGCGCGTAACGCTCGAGCCCGCCCCGGTCCGGACCCCCGCTAACGTCGTCCCCAAGTTCCGACCCGGTACGGCTGGGGGCTGGCGGTCTGTCTTCTTCATCGGTCATGCGCGATTTTCCTGCCGAGGCCTCCCGCCGTTACACCAAATATCCAGCGTAATCGCCCGCCGGCGCCAAGTCGCGTTGCAAGACGTCCACGGCGGCACGCGCCGCGTTAAAAGCCTGCGACACCCACGTCGTCACCAGATCGTTCGCCGTGTTCGTCGCGTTTGTCAAGTTCACTTCGCGCGACCCGTTCGAGCTGTTTGCCCCGTTCGAGCTGTTCGCCGTGTTCGTCGCGCTCGCCAAGTTCGACCATTCCAAGCGTGGATCGCTACGTGGATCGCTACTGGGAACGAACGGTCGATAGGCGACGATCGGCAACCCGCAACTCTGGGTTCGCCGAGCAAACGCGACCGGATCGTCTTCTGGCTCTACGACCACGCCATGCGCCCAATCGCTCGGCCGCACGCTCTGATGCGAAGAGAATGCTTGCAGCAGACAGAGATTCGGCGCCAACACGCGCGGCGACTCGACCATGTCGCTAGCTGGCGCATCGTCGGCTGTTGGTTGGCCCGCGAGTATGGCGAACGCCACGGCCGCTGACCGCGACAGCCGACGCAATTCGTTCTGCCAGCCTGCCTGGTCGAGTCGTACCCAGGCGACGAGCACACGACCATCGCGTTGAGCGCGCTCGCATTCGTCATCGGTCAGACGGCTCGCGACCAGCGCCGCCTGCTGGTCCCGCCAGGGCGCCGCTTCCCAGGCATTCCGCATTCGTTCGTCATTCATGGGAACCGGGTGCGCGGATGCGGGGAACGGCGAATGGATCAGGAAGCGACTGATACCTCGCAGAACCCAGCGGTGCGATTCGAAGCGAAAGGAGCGATCGCGGGCGCCGAGCCGCCGCAGTCCGAACATGCGGCGAATGCCGCCAATCTCCCGCGAACCATCCAGCACCCGCAGTTGAACGTCGTACAGCGCTGGATTGTCGGGTGTCCAGTAGCACGGATCGGGAATCAAGGCGGTGGCCATCAACGTGGGGCCATACCCGGTGTCAGACCATGTTGTCGTGGCGGGCAGCGTGCGGGCCCGCGTCGAAAACGGCCCGCGGACGGTGCCCTCCAGACGCCATGCGCGTCCCTCGTCCGGCCGCGGACAACGCGCGTAACACCGCGCCGACTGCACGCTGGCGCTGCCGAGAAAGAGTGCGAGTTCGTCGAACCAGGCGGTCGTGTTCATGCTCGTGGTTGCCATCGGCGGAAGCGCGAGTTAACGCTGCGAAAACCAGTCAGCCAGCGCCTGACCGGTGGCCGAATCGCGGCGACTCGCCAACTGTTCCGGCGTGCCTTCGGCGACGATCGAGCCGCCCGCTTCCGCCGCGCCCGGCCCCAGATCCATGATATGGTCCGCGGCCGCGATGATCTGCAGATTATGCTCGACGACAATCAGCGAGTGGCCGACATCCAGCAGCGCCTCGAAACAGGCTCGCAGCCGTTCCACATCGGTGAAATGCAGGCCGGTGGTGGGCTCGTCGAACAGGAACAAAGTGCGCTTGCGGCCGGTCGAGGCGAGGTGCGCCGCCAGCTTCAGCCGCTGGGATTCGCCGGCGGACAACGTGTTGGCCGGTTGGCCGATGCGGAGGTAATCGAGTCCAACATCCAGGAGCGGCTTGAGCTTGATCTGGACTTTCGGTTGTCCGCGAAAAAAACCGAACGCTTCGCGGACCGTCATGTCCAGCACTTCGGCGATGTTCTTGCCGCGATAGGCGACCGCCAGCACTTCCTTGCGATAACGTTTGCCGCCGCACTGGCCGCATTTCATGTAGACGTCGGGCAGGAACTGCATGTCGATCTCGAGGAAGCCGTCACCTTGGCACGTTTCGCAGCGGCCGCCTTCGACATTGAAACTGAAATGCCCTGGACCGAAACGCAGCGCACGCGCCTCGGCGGTTTCCGCGAACGCGGCGCGGATCGGATCGAACGCCTTGAGGTAAATCGCTGGATTGGATCGCGGCGAGCGTCCAATCGGACTTTGGTCGATCATCACCACGTCATCGATGGCGCCGTCGCCCAACAGTTCGTCGAACGGCAACGGAGGCTCGTCCAGCGAAAGATTCTTCCGCTGGCATAGCGCGCCATACAACGTGTCTTGCACCAGCGTGCTCTTCCCCGCGCCACTCACGCCGGTCACCACACAAAGCGACCCTAGCGGGAACTCGACCGTCACATTCCGCAGATTGCGGCCGCGCGCGTTGACCAGTCGCAACCAGCCCTGCTCGGCGCCGCGTCGCGGCCGCGAATTGGCCGGTTTACCAGCACGGTTGGCCAGGTAAGTTCCGGTCGCGCTGCGGGGCTCGGCAAGCATCGCGTCCCACGAGCCGGAAAAGACCAATTCGCCGCCGTTCTCCCCGGCGCCAGGACCAATTTCGACCAGCAGATCGGCCGCTTTTAGCAAGGCCTCCTCGTGCTCCACTACCACCACCGTATTGCCGCGATCCCGCAACCGCTGAATCGCCGCCACCAACGGTTCGATGTCGCGCGGATGCAAGCCCACGGAAGGTTCGTCCAACACGTACAGCATGTTCACCAAACTGGCGCCAAGCGTCGTCGTCAACGCCACGCGTTGGGCTTCGCCTCCGCTGAGCGTCCGCAGCGGCCGATCCAAAGCCAGATGCCCCAGGCCGACCGTCTCCAGGTATTCCAGCCGCGAACGGACCTGCGACAAGCTTTGCTTGGCGACCGACGCCTCCCACGGTTCCAACACGAGGCTCTCGATCAGCGACCGCATCTGAGCGACTCGCAACCCGGTCCATTGGTCGATGCCGCGGCCGGCCACTCGAACCGCCAACGCCTCCGGCCGCAATCGCCGCCCCGAGCAGCCCGGACACTCCCGCGAGATCCGCCAGCGGTTGAGGAACATCCGATGGTGCATCTTGTACGTGAGCGTCCCCAGCAGCTTGAAAAACCCCCGAACCCCTAGATAGCCATGTTCAGGGATGCCATCGAACACCATTTTTTGGTGTTCGTCCGAGAGATCCCGGTATGGCTTGTCCACCGGAATCCCGTTGCGCTGCGCCACCGCCAACATGAATTCCTGATCGTTTTCGTAGGCCGGCGTTCTCCAACAGGCGATCACGCCTTCGGCCAGGCTCAAGCTCGGATCGGCAATCACCCGGTCGTAGTCAATCTCCAGAAGATTGCCGAATCCCTCGCAAACCGGGCAGGCGCCGAGCGGGCTGTTGTAGTTGAACAACCGCGGCTCGGGCTGACGAAACTCGCGGCCACACCCGCCGCAAACCAACCGGCTGTAAAACCGCAGCTCGCGCCAACAGCGGCCATCCAGTATGCGGCTGTTCGCGCCGCGGCCGTCGTTCACGCCGCGAACTTCCTGTGGTCGCGGTTCATCCTGCCGCGGTTCATCCTGCCGCGGTTGCTCGGCCGATTCCAGGAACACAACGCAGCAGCCAGCTCTGCGGACGAGGCACGTCTCGAGCGAGTCGATCAGCCGCTTAGTCGCGGCCGTGTCCCTCGGACCGCTCATCAACCGGTCGACAATCACGATCATCTCGCGGCCGGCGCCTACGTCGCGGCGCGCACTGGCGGGTTGACTGGCGTTTAGCTCGCGGGCGATCTCGGCCAGTTCGCCGTCCTTCGTCAGATCGACCATGCGGCCACCGATCACCGCGCGGACGAAACCGTCCTCGATCAGTCGTTGGCGGGTTTCGACGAACGATCCGCCGCCGTCGGACGACGAGGCGCCGGCGAGATCAATGGGAAAGCCGATCATCGCTCGAAGCTTGGGCGGTTCGGCGGCCAACTGTTCCGCGATACGTTCCGCCGAGTAGACGCGGACTTCAACATCGCACGCGGGACACTGGACGCGGCCGATCCGCCCGAACACCAGCCGCAAGTAGTCGGCGATCTCGGTGGCGGACGCCACGGTGGCGCGTTGCGATCGCGTGGTGTCGGCGCGGGTCACGGCGATCGCCGGTGGCAGGCCATCGATGCGGTCGGCCGCCGGCTTCTCAAGCGGATCGAGGAACTGCCGCGTGTACGTGGAGAAGCTTTCCATGTAGCGGCGTTGGCCTTCCGCGTACAACGTGTCCAGCGCGAGGCTCGACTTGCCACTGCCGCTCACGCCGCAGACCACGGTCAGTTGCCGGTGGGGAATATCGACGTCCACGTTTTTCAGGTTGTGGACCCGCACACCGCGAAGTTCAATTCGACCTGCCGCCACCCTGCATCTCCCGAGCGCGTCGCACTGGAAACCATGGCATCATATCGCTCGCCCCGCAGTCTGCGAAGTGCGGCCAATCCACGATCCGCCGCGGGCCGCCGAGTCTGGCGTGACGAGCCCAATTCCGGCCATACTACGCGGCCATATTACGCGGACCTACGACGCCGCCATATTACGCGGCCCTACAACGCCGCCATATTACGCGGCCCTACTCTGGAAGCTCGAAAGGAACATAATCGATGCGTCTGTCGAAGCGATGTGGCGATGGCCAGTGGAACAGGTTGGATGGAGCATGGTTCGGCCGTCGCATGACCGCGGCGGTCAGCGTCGTCGGTGTCTGTCTCGGACTTCTCCATGGAATGGTTAGCGGCGCCGCCACCTGGGCGCAGGACGGCAAACCGGTGGCCGTGAAGGCGCCAGCGCCTGGAACCACAACGGCGGAGTCCAAGCCCGAATCGAAACCCGAATCGAAACCGACGGAATCGGTGTACGCGCTGAAGATTCCGGCTGATCCGCCGTACTATCGAGTGCGGTACGAGGGCTCGACGGTGGCCGGGGAACTGGTTTACGCGGCAAGCTACACATTGTGGTTGCCGCCGGGCGTCGAGCGGTTGCGCGGGTTGGTCGTGCATCAGCACGGGTGTGGCGAAGGGTCTTGCAAATCGGGCCAAACCGGAGCGTTCGATCTGCACTGGCAGGCGCTAGCGCGGAAACATCGCTGCGGATTGCTGGCGCCAGTGTACGAGCAACCGGACAAGGCGAATTGCCAACTCTGGTGCGATCCGCGCAATGGCGCGGCGAAGGCGTTCCAGAAGGCGCTCGACGATCTCGCGGCGCGCACCGGCCATCCGGAAGTGGCGACGGTTCCTTGGGCGTTGTGGGGGCACAGTGGCGGTGGTTTCTGGGCGGGTGGTTTGACGTTGCTATCGCCCGAGCGGGTCGCCGCTGCATGGCTGCGGTCCGGTGTGCCGCCGGTGGTCGCGATGGAGGGCCGGCCGGCGCCGTACACCATTCCGGATGCCGCCCTGGGCGTGCCCGTCATGTGCAATCTGGGAACCAAAGAAGGCGTTACCGACAAAGAAGGCCGATTCGCGGGTGTGTGGCCGGGCGTCGAAAAGTTCTATCTCGCCCTGCGCGGCAAAGGGGCGTTGATCGCGGTGTCGATCGATCCGCTGTCGAGCCACGATTGCGGCAATCAGCGATACCTGGCGATCCTCTGGCTCGACGCCTGCCTTGCCGCTCGCTTGCCTGTCGCCGAGGGCGACCCGCTACGGCCGCTTGTGGCCAACGACGGCTTTCTCGTGCCGGTGAACTCAGGTCCCGAGCCGCTCGCGGAACCGGTCGCCGCGAAGCAATTCACAGGCGCCCCGGACCGCGCTTCTTGGCTGCCCAATGCCGCGATCGCCGCCGCATGGTTGAGCTACTCGAAAGATTCGAGCATCGCCGACACCACGCCGCCGCCGTCGCCCGCCAACGTGAAGGTGACAGGCAATGTGCTCACGTGGACCTGCGAAGCCGACCTCGAGAGCGGACTGGCCGGTTTCGAGATTGAACGTGATGGCAAGCCGCTGGCGAAACTTCCCGAGCAGGGAAAGAACCCGTTCGGCCGGCCGCTTTTCCAAAACCTGTCGTACAGCGACACACCGACGCAACCGCTGGTCGAAATGCGTTACGTCGACGCGACGGCCGCGCCCGGCGAAAGCCATACGTATCGAGTGATCGCCGTGAATACCGTCGGCTTGAAGTCGAAATAGGCGCGGGGCGGAACAGCCTTCGCTCGCGTCAGGAATCGCTCGGGTTCGCGTCAGGAATCGCTCGTGTCAGGAATCGCTCGGGTTAACGCAAAATCTCGAGCGGCCGGAGGCGGAGGGTCGTCAGCGCGGGATACAAACCGCCGATCAGGCCCATGATCACCGAAAGCGACATGCAGCGAAGCACGATGTCCGTGTCAACGACCAGCTTGAGGATGACCGTTTTCCCGCCACCTTGGCCGCTTCCCACGATGCTTGTCGCCGTCACGCCATCGACGAGGAACCCGAGCGCGCAGCCGATCGCGCCGCCTGCCAGCGCGATCAGCAGCGATTCGACAAGAAAGCAGAGCTGCACTTGCCACCGCGAATAACCCAGCATCCGCAGGACGCCGATGTCCTTGGAACGTTGAGCGACGGCGGCGAGCATCGTATTCGTCACGCCGAATGCGCCGCCCACCGCCATGATCGCGGCCACGCCCACAATCGCGTACAGAAACTGTTCGTTCGTCTTCGATAGGCTCGCGAAATACTCGGTCTCCAACTGCGCTTGCACCGCCGCTTTTTTGAACTCGTCGTTGAAGAACTTCTTCAGCCCGCGAGCGGCACGAACATTCTCCGCTCGCAAGACGAGCGACGTGTAGGTGTTTTTCCCGAACAGCGGCGCGACCAACGAGCGCAGGGCCCAGACCTCCGAGTCAAACGTCGAGCCTGCCGATTTCATCACGCCCACGATTCGCCATAGACGGCCGCCCAGCCGCATGGTGTCGCCCACGTCCAGCCGCTGAAGCCGCTTGACCGACGGTAGGTCGCGCGTATCCGGATCGCGAGCGAACTCGCGCGCGACCCCTTCGCCCACGACCGCTTCGATCACCGATTCGCCCGCCACTCCCTCGCTGGTCAACTCGCCGGCTTGCACGCCCGCCGCCGAAAACCACGAACCGCCAGGGTGCAATTCGACGCCATGAACGGCTCCGGAAATCAACGCGTCCTCGACGCCCCTCACCTGCACGAAGCGTTGCTTGGGGCGGCCCGATTCCGAATTGGGAATCGGCTGGTTGACGACCAGATACGTTTCCTTCGAACAGAGCGGCCGGTTGCCTTCGTCGCGGGCGATACCCGGTTGATTCTCGATGTCGCCCGAATCGGAAAACGCCAAAGTGCTAAACGCCTCGTCGGTGGTGCCCGCCGACAGCAAAATCAGATTCGTCGGCTTGCCACTCGATTCGGTCAATTTGTACATCCCGCGGACGAACGCGAGCATGATCGTGAGCAGGCCGATCACCAGAATGAAGGCGACACCCGTCAGCGACGTCGTCAGCCAGCGGACCACCAGGTTCCGCAAGTTGTAGCGCAGCGGTATGCGGCCGAACAACACCGACAACACGATCAGCATCACGGCGGCCGCGATCGGCGCGACCCACGTGGCGGATACGGGCAGCAGAGGTATTTGAAGTCGCGAATCCATCGATGATCGTCCTCGCGCGAGCGGCTCAAGCGACCTTGGAAAACACTTCGGAAACTTTCACGTTGCGGGCCGACAACGCGGGGAGAATGCTTCCCAGAAACGCCGCGCCGGTCGAGAAGGCGATTCCCCACACCACCGCGTCGGTTGAGACCATAAACGTCGAGAAAAACGCGATCGGGAATTTCAACCCGCCCATCAGATCGTTGATGACAAACTGGGTCCCAAGCGCGCTCAGCAGACTCGTGCCGCCGCCCAACAGCAACGCTTCGCCCAATACCAGGATCATCAACTGCCAAGGACTGAAGCCGAGCACTTTCAGCACCGCCAGTTCCGTGCGGCGTTCCCGCACGCTGATGCCGATCGCGTTGGCGATCACCAAACACAACACGACGATGATCGCCGGCGAAAGCAGATAACGCATGCCGAAAATCAGATCGCGGTACGCTTCCATGAATGTCGAAATGCCGGACGCCGCCGTTTCGCACTTCACGGCCGGATTCGAGTAAAGCGGTGAACTCTCGACCTGGGTTCGCACCTTCTGGAACGCGTCCCGGTCGGGCACGCGGAGCCACACCAGATTCAACGTCCCTTTCATCATCGGATGCGGTTTGCCGCCATGCGTGGCCGGATACGTATCGAGCGCATCGTTCAGATACTGCCGATTGAACGCCGCGCTGGAATCGTATCGTCCATCCGGAAACAAACCGACAATCTCGAACTCCAGGTCGATATCGCGGTAGTTCACGCTGAAGATCTTGATACGCTCGCCAACCTTCTTCTGAATTTGGCGCAACCGTTCCTTTCCTAGCACCAACCCCTGCTTGTTCGCTTTCAGCTTTGCGACAACTTGACTGAACGCGGCCGCCTTGTCGGGCTCCAGCGAATCCAGGTCGTCCATCATCGTCATCAGCTTTTCCGGCTCCATCGCGATCGCGAATAGATTGTTCTCGGGCGTGCGGTTTTTCGGATCGAGCGTGCCGCCATAGAACTGCCAAGTCATCGAATCGGCCGCGGGAACCCGCACGTCGCCCGGGTCGCGCGGCGCCCCTTCCGCCAGCGACTGCGCGTAAGCGAACGGCATCCGACTCGGAATCTGCCACCGTTCAGTGACGATCGTCTTGAGATTCTGCGCCTTCTCCGATGTGGCTTGATCGAGAAAACTGAGAATCGACAAGACGAGCGTCACTACGAACACAAGCACCATCGTGCCGGCGGCGGTGAGCGCGCTGCGAAGCAGATTCCGTCGAACGTTTTTGAAAATCAACTTGAGGAACTTCACGGCGTCCCTTCCTCTCCGAAGTCTTGCCTGTGTCCGACCCTGTCTGCCCGGGGTAACTTGCCGAACGAAGCGAATGCTACTCGAAGTCGTGCGACATAGACGGGGCGTCGACGAGCACGCCTTTGTCCAAATGTTGGGTGCGGTGAGCGCGGGCGGCCGCTCGCGGATCGTGCGTCACCATGATGATCGTCTTGTTCAAAGATTCACGGAGCTCCACCAGCAACGCGAGGATTTCCTGCGCGGAACGCGAATCGAGATCGCCCGTCGGCTCGTCGGCGACAATCAGCGTGGGGTCGGTGACGATCGCCCGGGCGATGCCGACACGTTGTTGCTGGCCGCCGGACAACTGGCCCGGCCGATGCGTGAGCCGGTCCGATAGTCCGACAAGGTCGAGCGCGGTGAGCACCTGTTGGCGGCGCTGCGCCGCACTCAGCGGCAACAATAGCAACGGCAGTTCGACGTTCTCGTACGCCGTGAGCACAGGAATCAGGTGATAAAACTGGAATACGAACCCGACGCTACGGGTGCGCCAGGCCGCCAGCCGCGTTTCGCTCAATGCGGAAATACATTCGGGGCCGACCCAGACCTCGCCTTCGCTTGGCCTGTCCAATCCCGCGATCAGATTCAGCAACGTGGTCTTGCCCGAACCGCTCGGTCCCATCAGCGCCAGGAACTCGCCCTGGGGCACGTCCAGCGTCAGACCTTTCAGCACTTCGACCCGTTCGCTGCCCCGCTGGAAATATTTGTGGACGTCGATCACGCGGACGATGGGCGAGCTCACTGGGGACTTCCTTTCTTGGCCGACTTCGCGGTGGCGCCGGTGCTGGCCGGGTTCAAAAACGCCACCACAGCGCCCATTTCGGGTTTCAAGTAGACACCCTCCTCGTCAGCGGGCACGGTCAGCTTCACGCGAACCGGCACCGCGCCTTTCGCGCGATCGGCGATCGGCATGAGCCGCGACACGACACCTGCGTAGACGCGTTCGGGATAAGCATCCGCGCGAATCCGACATATCTGCCCCTTGAACACCCGCGAGACGTCGCGTTCCTGGATGTCGAGGCTGACCTCCAGGTCCGACAAGTCGGCCACGTCGCAAATACTGAACGAACCATTGAACGCGATCGGATTGACAATGTTCCCCTCCTCGGCGTTCTTCTTCAGCACGGTTCCGGAGATCGGCGCGAGAATCCGGCAGTTGTCCAACCGCCATTTCGCTTTGGAAACGTCCGCCTCGGCCTGCTTCACTTCCGCCCTGGCGGATTCGACCCGCTCTGTCCGCGGGCCATCCTCGGCCAGCTTCACTGCCAGCTTCAGCCGTTGAATGCGGCGTTGCAGCGCCTGGAAACGGCTCTCGATGACTTCGAAATCCTGCTTGGTGATGACATTGGAATTGATGAGTGTCTTCGCTCGGCCGTACTCGGCGTCCAACTGGGCGAGCTGCGCTTCGGCTTCGGCCAAGTCGGCCCGGGTTTGCTCGATCTCTTCGGGGCGATTGCCGGCTTCCAGCTCGCGCAGCCGAGCGCGGTTCAGTTCCAAGGTAGCGGAAGCGCGGGCGTAATCCGCGGCGAACTCGGTGCTTTCGATCTCGCCGAGCAGATCGTCTTTCTTGATCCGCATTCCCTCTTCCACGAAAAGCCGGAGGAGCCGGCCGCCAACTTGCGGACTCACCAGGATTTGATGGGCGGGAATCACGTAGCCTTTGGATTCGAGCGCGATTTCGCCGACCGCCGCCACGCGAGCCGCTCCACTGCCATAGGCGGCCCCGGCCGCGCCCCGCGAACCGCTTGTCTTCCCCGGCGGACCACTGTCGACGCCACCGGCCGCGTTGCCCGAGCCGCCGCCCGCTGAGCGATCCGAGCCTTCGGAACCGGAACCACCGCTGGCCGAAGCCGTGGCAGCCGGCTCCGGCGACGACATTCCGTCAGTGCCACCCTCGACCAGCCTCCGTTGGTACTCAGCCGTCAGTTGCCTTTCCCGCCAGACGAACCAGGAAATGACGAACGAGAGCAAAACGACCAGCAACCAAGCCAATTTGCCAGAGCCGCTCGCCCCTTGCGGCGACGGCATCCGCAGCGATTTCACCTGGGCGGCTCGTTGCGCGGACATTGGCGCCGCGCTTCGACCCGTTTCATTTCGTGGTTCGTCCACCATAAGTACTCCGAGTCTGCGCCCTCTAAGGACCGGCCGCTCCCGGCGGAGCACCCCGCGCAGAGCTCGAACGGCTCCGCCCACGTCGCTCGATGCCCCGTCGGTCGCTCGCACCACCCAGCCGCGCGGCGGTCGATAGTAGAGGATAGTTCCCGGACCGCCATTGACATCCTAAAAACTGGGACGAATTATCCTTTGGATCGAAACAACCTGGGATTGCCAGTTGCTGGTTGCCAGTTGCTGGTTGCTAGTTGCTAGTTGCCAGTTGCCAGTTGCCAGTTGCCAGTTGCCAGTTGCTAGTTGCTGGTTGCTGGTTGCTGGTTGCCAGTTGCTGGGTTGTGGTTGCCGGGTTGCGGGTTGCTGGGTTGTGGTTGCTGGGTTGCGGGGGACACCCGTCACTGCGGGTGTATAGATATCCATCCTGATTAGGGGTGCCGTCAACGCTGGTTGGCTGCGGGTGGCTTCAGTTGTCCGTCGGGTGCCGTGGGATGGCTGCCAGTGGCCTTCGGGTCTGCGTGGGCTGCAGTCCACGAATTATTAAAAATATCCGCAACTATTGTCCGGGGCATGTCCGAGTCGTATTATCGCAGAGTCGGTGATTGAAGATCGACTCGCTAGAGGCTTTTCCCATCCACCCGGCTTGGCCGTGTTCGAATCGGCAAAATTCGGACCGGCCAGGGATCACGGGTGACGAGCGAACGACAGGCAAACCGGTATCCATGGGCAAACATGGATAGCGGGGTCGCGAAGCTCGGTGTGGTGGCGTCTGGAACACGCTGCCGTATGTCCGGGGAAACGGGTCGAAACGTCTGCTGGAACCAGACACGCAGTCGCTGACGGGTGTCGATTTCGGAACAGAGAGTTCTTCACGCGGGTTGGCTTTTCTCGGTAGCCGGCTGTTGAGTGCCGACGTGTCTTGATGCGCGATTCTGCCCCACATGGCTTTCCCTTGGAAAGCTGTGCATTAGTGTGGATGGGTGCGGTCGGACGTGTTGGACCTAACGGCTGTTGCGCACGCTGACGCAATGATCGCACTCGCGGTCGTGCGCGCTGCGACAAACGTGCGGTCGTTGAGTGCGAACGGCTTGGCCGTCCCGAACGCTCGGTCACGTGCTGACGCGGAAAACCGGCCGTCGTGAACCTCTCGCGAGTACCTGGGTTGTGGTTTCGCGGTTCGCCCACTGGGCGGACAGGAGGTGTCTGTGGCTACGGTTGAATTTGATGTCTTTCACGAACGGTCCTTGGCGGAGAATGAGAGCGCGGAGCAATCCGCACTGCGGCAACGCCGGTTTCACCGGATTCAAGAAATCCGCCGCCGCGAAGGCGTGTCGCTTCGCAGTGCCGCGCGGAATCTCGGGCTGGACGCCCGCACGGTTCGCGAACAAGAGCAGTCAACGCAGGATCTAAAGATCAGCGATCTGCAACGTTGGCAGCGAGCGTTGGATGTGCCGATCGCCGAACTGTTGGTCGAATCGGAAGAATCGTTGTCGGGTCCGATCCTCGATCGTGCTCGAATGGTGCGGCTGATGAAAACGGCGGCCGCGATCCAGGAGCGGGCGGAAGGCTCGCGAGTCGAGCGGTTGGCCCAGATGCTGATCGAGCAACTGGTGGAAATCATGCCGGAACTGAAGGATGTCGGTCCTTGGCACAGCGTGGGCCAACGCCGCGCGGTGAACGAGTTCGGCCGCACGTTCGAACGACGCTACCATGTCGCGGATGACGGAAGCTGGTCGGCCCAAGGCGACGACTAACGCACGAGTTCGAGCCACGCCGCCGAGTGCGCCGGGCCTCGCCATATCGCCGTGACGCTGTCTCAAAGGCGTCACGGCGATCGTGATATCGAGATCGTCCTTCGGTCGAACCGCACTCAGCGCGCCTTTCGGCTCGAAGAAAGCCAGCTCCAGCGTCGACGGACAAGATGTCCGTCGTACAAAGAAAGAAGGGCAATCTCGATCCGGCC
>CAIXSC010000439.1 GCA_903921945.1 uncultured Planctomycetaceae bacterium | reverse complement strand
GTTCACTGCGACGGTGGCTTGCGGCCGCTGTTCACCGTGCCCGCGCGGAAGCTTCATCCGGCCCCGAAACTCCATCCGCACCAAGCCGCGCTCGTCGAAACATTGGCGATCGGTTGCCATGCGATCGATCGCGGCGCTCCACGGGCCGGCGAGACGATCCTGGTCGTTGGCGCGGGGCCGATCGGCCTGAGTGTGATCGAGTTCGCTCGGCTGAGCGGAGCGCGGACGATCGTCATGGACATGAACGAAGCGCGGCTCGCGTTCGTGCGTGACCGCATGGGCATTCAGGACACAATCTTGTCGCGCGGCGACGGCGCCGAAATCGAACTCGTCAAACGGCTCACCGACGGCCGCTTCTGCGACGTCGTGGTCGACGCCACGGGCAGCCACAAATCGATGGTGCAGGCGATGGCGTATTGCACCTTCGCGGGCCGGCTGGTGTATGTCGGCATCACGCAGTCCGAGCTGACTTTCCCGCACGCGCCGCTGATGCACCGCCGCGAACTGACGCTGTTGGCAAGCCGCAACGCATTGTCGCGGGACTTCGTCCGCATCATTCGCCTGATCGAGGAGGGCCAGATCGATACGGCTCCGTGGATCACGCATGTGGCGCCGTTCCGCGACATGATCCAGGTTTTTCCGTCTTGGTTGCGGCCGGAAACAGGCGTCATCAAGGCGGTGGTCGAAATGGAGCAACCCGTATGAAGTCCGCCGTGACGATCAGTTTGGTGGAGGAAGCGCGGGGAGGACCGTTTGTGCTGTGGGACGGACTGGAGTCCGGCTGCCGCACCGCCCGCGAACTGGGGTTCGACGCGGTCGAGATTTTCACGCCCGCCCCCGACGCCATTGAGCCGTCGATGTTGCGCCGGTTGCTGGACGCCGAAGGCCTGCGGCTCGCGGCGGTCGGCACCGGCGCCGGCTGGGTCAAGCATCGCCTCACGCTCGCGCTGCCGGACGCCGCGCGTCGGCAAGCCGCGTGCGACTTCATTCGTCAGATCATCGACTTCGCGGGTCCCTTCGGCGCGCCCGCGATCATCGGCTCGATGCAAGGCCGCAGCGGCGAAGGCGTCGATCGCCCGACCGCGCTCGGTTATCTGGCCGATGGATTGGAAACGCTTGGCGCCCACGCCGCGCAGCATGGCGTGCCGCTTCTCTACGAGCCGCTCAATCGGTATGAAACCGACCAAGTGACCCGTGTCGCCGATGGACTCGCGCTGCTCGACCGACTCTCCACCCGCAACGTGCGGCTGCTGTGCGACCTGTTCCACATGAACATCGAAGAGGTGGACGTGGCGGCCGCCTTGCGGTGCGCCGGCGACCGCGTGGGCCATATTCACTTCGTCGATTCGAACCGTCGCGCGATCGGGTTCGGCCATCTCGACCCGCGTCCCGTCGTCGCCGCGTTGCGCGAAATCGGCTACCGCGGCTACTTGTCCGCCGAGGCGTTCCCCTGGCCCGATTCACGCTCGGCGGCCGAACAGACCATCCGCGCGTTCCGCTACGTCACGGGTGTGCCGTAACCCGCTAAGCTCGGTCCCCAGCCGCTCCCGTGGAAGTCCACGTCCTCTTCGCCCAGGAAACCGCCCCGATGTTGAAACACCGCTTGTTGCATCCCCGCATCTCTTACCTGCTGGCGGAAGCCGGCCACCACTCCACCATCCTCATTGCCGACGGAAACTATCCGGCGTCGAGCAAACGCGGGCCGCGTTCCGAAGTGGTCTCGTTGAATCTGATGCCAGGCGTGGTCACTTGCGACCAAGTGCTGAAAGCGATCCTGTCCGCCGTGCCGATCGAAGAGATCAACACGATGATGTATGAAACGACTGGCCCCTACGCGTTGGCCGGCGATCCGCCGGCGTGGGACGAATACCGCCGCACGATCCACGAAGCGGGACTCGACCTGCCGCTCCGCCCGATCGACAAGTGGAAGTTTTACGACGCCGTGTCGACGAACGACCACGTGCTGACCGTGCAAACCGCCGATCAGCAGCGGTTCGCCAATGTGCTGCTGCACATCGGCGTGCGGATGGACTGACGCGAGCCCGCGTTGCCCGAACGCGGCGCCGCGGCAACACACCGCCGCGGCAACACACTGCCGCGGCGACACACTGCCGCGGCGATCATGCGGCGGCGCGAAGTAACACCGTGGCGCCTTATCCGCGGTTTGCGAATCCCCGATCCCCGATCAAGGAGCAAGAAACATGAGCGTACAGGGTGGAAGCCAGTTGTTTGATTTGAAGGGCACGAACGCGGCGGTGATTGGCGGCACCGGAGTGCTTGGCGGAGCCATGGCGTCGGCGTTGGCCGGATGCGGGGCGACGGTGGCGATTTTGGGACGCAATGAGGAACGCGGATTGGCGCGGGTGAAAGAGATCGAGCAAGCGGGCGGGCGCGCGGTGTATCAAACGGCGGACGCTTCGAGTCGTGAATCGTTAGTGGCCGCCCGCGACGCGCTCGCGAAGCGACTGGGTGTGATCGATGTGCTTATCAACGCCGCGGGCGGCAATCGTCCCGACGCCACGTTGCCGCCGGGCAGCGACTTCTGCAAGCTGCCGATCGAAGCTTGGCAAGGCGTGTTCGATTTGAATCTTGTCGGCGGCGTGTTGTTGCCCTCGCAAGTGTTTGGCGAATCGATGGTGGCGGCAGGTCGCGGCAGCATCATCAATATCGCGTCGATGGCGGGGATGATTCCGCTATCGCGCGTCGTCGCCTACTCGGCGGCTAAAGCGGCGGTGATCAATCTGACCAAGTTCCTGGCCCGCGAGTGGGCGCGTCAAGGAGTTCGTGTCAACGCGATCAGCCCCGGGTTCTTCCCCGCCGAGCAAAACAAGGCGTTGCTGTTCAAGCCGGATGGCAGTTACAGCGAGCGGGGCGGGCAGATCATTGGCCACACGCCCATGGCCCGGTTCGGCGAGGCGCATGAATTGGGCGGCGCCGTCGTATGGCTGGCCGCCCACCGCGCCTCATCGTTCGTCACCGGCCAGAACATCGTCGTCGACGGCGGTTTCTCCTCGGTCACGATCTAAACCGCACGCTTTCGCGCGTCTTCGTCCGTTTGCGGGCTTGTTTGGGCTTGTGGGAAGGCACCCGAACAAAAACTTCCCGCGAGGAACCACGCATAAAACGAATCTCCCGGATTTACGGTAGACCCCGTTGAATGCGAGTCGCGTAGCGACGACCGATTGTAGCGCAGCCTTTCAGGGCTGGGTCCGCTTCCACCCGGCTGCCACACCGTGGAGGCCATGACCCGAAGGCGTCAGGCACTGATCGCCTTCACGGGTAGACGCTGGATTGGCTCCGGCGGAAGTGATCGACGGGCCAGCCCGGCCGTCGCCTGCGGCTCGGCGGCAATCGAAGAACTAACCACCTTCGCATCAATCCGGAACGTGTTTGAACCACGGATCACACGGAAAGGCACGGATCAAAGAGGCGATGATTTCCAAGGTTTCAGGGGCGCCCTGCATTTCATCCGCCTTATCCGTTTCATCCGTGCTATCCGTGCTATCCGTGGTTCATTCCTGCACCCTCAAAAGAACCGAATCGGTGCCAGGCACTTCTTCGCTCTCCCCGCCACGTCGTCTTCCTCGCCACGTCGTCGCGTTTCCGTGAGCTTCCGCGGCATAGGACTCGTCAGGTTTGCGAGTCCCCACTCGGTGTGGAGCTCGCCCCTGCAACTACGTGCATCTTGGACCGGCGTCGCGGGCGGCGGGACTCGCCACAAACCTGGATTGCTTTACCGTTAAAGTCCACTTGTTTCGCGCAGTTTCAGTATTCCCCCCCGCCTTCGAAACTGATTTAATCCGCTCAGTCCCTAGGGAAGGAGGCTGAGCGCAATGGATTTGCACTGGTTACGCGGGCGTTTTTCGAGTCTTCGCGGCGGGTCACGGAAGTCGGCTCGCTATCGGCGAGTATTGGCGGAACGACTCGAGCGTCGATCGCTCTTGGCAACCTGGACCGCCGACTCGACCGGTTGGGTTATCGATTTGGCGGCCAACGAATCGGTCGGCGTCGTGCAGGGCACGGAGCCAACGGCTTACAAGCTGCGATTAGAGGGCGGTGTCTGGGACGATGGCTCGCCGACGCCCATGCCGATTGGCGGTTCGTCTGCGGACTTGGAAATCGTCGCGGACGGTCGAGCGGCCTACGAGTTTCGTTTTCGGGACGCGGCGAATCTGGAGTCATTGTCGAGCGTGTCCTTGCGCGACGCCGCGTCGCCACCCGGGGCGGGGCGGTTCGAGGCCGAGTTGCTTACTGCGGCGGGCGGCCTGTCCACAGCCAATACGCTCGCCGTCACAGGAACGAATGTGGTTCAAGGCGAGCGTGTGGCTGGAGCGGAATTGGTCCGTGCGCATGGCTCGGCGTATGGGATGACGGGAATCGTGGTCCAAGCGGGCGGGAGACTCACAGGCTCGGGAGCCTTGACGCAACCGTTGACGGTGGTGTCCGGCGGTTCGATGTCGCCAGGTTCCAGTCCGGGTGTGATGTCGGTGGGAAACACGAGTTACACCAGCGGCGTAACCGTGACATTCGATGTTTGGGGACCGGACCCGGGCACTGGCTACGATCGGTTGAATGTCACCGGAAGCGTGTCGCTCGGCAGCGCGACATTGGCGATCGACTTGCAATATACGCCCGTGGTCGGGGCTACTTTTCTGATCATGGACAATGATGGCGTGGACGCGATCAGCGGCACATTCGCGGGCCTGCCCGAGGGCATGGTGTTTGCCGTGGCCAACGGCGTGAATTCGGCGACCTTCCAAATCACCTATCAAGGCAACTCGGGAAACGATGTGGTTTTGACGGCGATTAACGCGGCCGCGCCGTCGCTGTCGGGCACGCCGGGGAACGACAGTTTTCAAGTCAGCCTCAACGCGGGAAATCTCGAAACGCGGCTCAATGGCAACCTGATTGACTCCCGTGCCTATTCGACGGTCACCGGCGCGTTGACACTCGACGGTCTCGCGGGCGATGACGCCTTGGTGGTCGATTTGGCGGCTGGAAATGCCTTTGCGGCGGGTGGATTGACGTTCCAAGGCGGCGCGCAAGCGACGTCGACCGGCGATCGGTTGACCGTGCAAGGCGGTACGTTCACGACACTTGTCTACGCCGCGACCGCGCTGGGAAGCGGGGCCTTGACGTTCACCGGTGAGAGCTTTGGCGGACAGGTTGCCTTCACCGGCCTCGAACCCGTCACGGTGACTTCCACGGTGGCGAACGTGCAGATCGATATCGACAACGGCGCGGTGGACGCCGTCGCGACCGCGATCACAACGACCGTTTTGGACGCGACGGGCGCGAACATGCGTGTCGACTTCGATGTAGCGCTGGAGGATCTCACCTTCGCGACACCGACAGCTTCGTTGACGATCAGGGGCGACAACGACGGCGATGATATCGTGGTGCTCACGTCGGTCGACGCCGACGGGCCCTTCCGAGCAGCGCTGACGATCGACGGCCAGGGCGGAACGGACGAGATTCGTTTCAATACGGCCTTGAGCCTGGGTTCGGCGACTTCCACGGGCGCGGTGAATGCGGCCGCCGAGACCATTCGCTTGAACGCGAACTTGCAAACCGACGCCGCCGCCACGGCCGGCTCGGTCAGCCTGACTGGCTCGGTGTTGGTAGGAGCCACCTTGGCCATCGACACGGACGCGGCGACCACGGACGCCGCGCTGGCCATTACGGGGACGACCACCATCAGCGACGGTTTCACACTAACGCTCCGCTCGGGCGCGGGCGTGCTGTCCACGGGCGCGTTGCGGGGCGTGTCGGGCGGGACGCGGTCGAATGTCACCGTGGACACGACCGCGGCCGCCACGATTGCCGGCGCGGTGGACACCGACTTCGGTGTGCTCACGGTAACAAACTCGGGCGGCATCGCCTTTCAAGGCGCGGTCGATGTGCTGACCGCCACGATCACGGCGACGGCAACGGGGGCCAGCGTTCAGTTCCTGCAAAACGCGACGGTGGGCACGCTGACAACGACGGCGGGTGGTTACAACGTGGCGTTTGTCGGATCGCAAACCACGGTGACGGCGGCGACCACATTCTTGAACACGGGATCGGTGACACTGGGCGACCAAGCCACGGACAGCACACTTTTCACCGGCGGCGTGACGGCGACAGCGGCGGTAGGCGGCACGCGGATCGCCGGTAGTGTGGCAACGACCGCGACAGCGATGGCATTAGGGGCCGTGACGATGACCGACAACGCCAGCCTGGATTCGGGTGGCGGCGCGATCACGATCACGTCCTTGAATGGCGGCAATCGCGATTTGACCTTGTCAGCGGGAATCGGGGCCGGAACGACGACGTTCAGCGGCACGGTGACGGCGTTGGGAGACGGAAGCGGGCCGGCGTTGACGATCGCCTCTGGCGTGGCCGGGCTGGTGCGTTTCCAGAACACGGTCTCGGGCCAGTCGGGGTTGGTGGCGAGTGCTGGTTCAAGCAACCTGCGGTTCGACATGGATGTGACGCTGGGCAATGGCGACACGGGCACTAGCTTGCCTGGAGCCGTGATGTTGGACGGTTTGAACTGGAGCGGCTTTGATGGCTTGACCTTGGGAGCGACGACCACGGGAGCGTCGACAACGACGGCGGCGCCGGTAAGTTTGAATTCGAATGGCGCGAACATCGTCTTATCGTCGCTGACGGGGAACAAGCAGGATCTCACGCTCGCGGCGGGAATCGGTGCGGGCACCTTCACGGTGTTGGGAAATTCCGCGAATGTGGGCTCAGGCGCTACTGGTGTGCCCGCGTTGTCGATCGTGTCGGGAGTAACGGGGTTGGTGCGCTTCCAAGGGACGTTCACATCGAATGCCGGTTTGTCGGCGTTAGGCACAACCAGCCAAATCCGATTCGACGAGGATGCCGATTTCAGCATCGGTTCGGGTTCAGCGATGACACAGTTGCTGGGCACCGTCTATTTCGCCGGCATGAACTGGAAAGTGGATCGGGTTTCGACGCTAGGACAAGTCGTGCTTATGGACGGTCCGGTCAGTTTTGACACATTAGCCAGGGAATTGACGATTGGCGGTATCACGGGCGGCGCGCAAGACTTGACCTTGAAGGCTGGCATTGGTCTTGCGTTGGTGAACGTCAATGGTCCGGTCACAAACCTCGGCGATGGCGCGGGGCCCGCGTTATTTATCGAAAACGGGGTCACGGGCCGAGTGAGCTTTAATTCCACCTTTGACGGCAATTCGGGGATTCAAGCACCACACACCGGTGTGAAAGCGACTTTCACAACGCGAGTTACGCTTGGAAATGGCGACACGGGAACCAGCTTGCCAGGAGATATCATTCTCAATCGAGTGGATTGGTCGAGCCACGATGGCATCACCATCGCCACGATGGACTTGGCCGGAGCGGGCATGGTTTCATTGGATTCCAATGGCGGCAATATCGCTGTCACGACCTTGAAGGGCGACATGAATTTAACGCTCAAGGCGGGCATCGGTGCGGGCACGACCACCATTGTCAATAACATCTCGACACCTTCCGGCGATATGGCGCTGCCATTCTTGACCGTGGAAGCGGGGGTGACAGGGCAAGTCCATTTTCAGGGAACCATCATTGGCACCTTGTCCGGTATTAACGCGGCGGCGGGCACATCGCTGCGTTTTGATGGCAACGTGTCGCTGGCGGCGGGGCCCGTATCCATGCTTGGGGCTGTTCGATTCGATGGGCTGACCTTCAGCAGTCCAAACGGTCTCGTGATGAACTCGGTCACGCTGTCCGGCGCTGCAGTGACCTTGAATTCGCGGGGCGCCAACACCTCGATCACTTCCCTTGACGGTGGACAGCAGAATCTCACGATAACGTACAACTCGGGCACTGGAACTGTGGATTTCCTGGGGGACGTGGTCAACCTGGGAAGCGGCACCGGCCCGTCGTTGACCATTGGCTCGAATGTGGCCGGTTTGGTGCGTTTTTGGGGCAACCTTTCGGGACGTGGCGGTCTAACGGCGAGCGGTTCGGTGAGCAAGTTGCGATTCGATGGCGACGTAAACTTGCTGGACGGCGACACAGCAACCTCGATGGGCGCGGATGTCACCTTGGACGGGGTGAATTGGTCGAGTTATGACGGAGTCACCTTTGACGACACAACGCTCTCCGGCGGTCCCGTGACCTTGAATTCCAATGGGGGCGCGTTGTTACTTGGATCTCTCGCCGGCGGCGGCCAGGATTTGATCCTACCAGCCGGCATTGGCGCTGGCACCACGACGGTGGAGGGCGCGGTATCGGCCTTGGGAGACGCTAGCGGTCCGGCCTTGATTGTCTCGAGCGCGATTACCGGGCTGATCCGATTCACGGCAGGGTTTGCCGCGAATTCGGGGATTTCAGCACCAGGTTCGGGAAACGACCTGCAGTTCGGGGGCACCGTGACGCTGGCCAATGGCGATACCGGGACCAACGTTGGGGGCACACTTAGCTTTTCGTCAGTTACCTGGAGCAGCTTTGATGGACTTTCAGCGGGGACATTGCGTTTATTAACTGGTTCTCACTCATTGAATTCGAACGGTTCGTCAATGGCTTTCGGCTCCATTGTGGGAGGCGGCCGCGATTTAACCTTGGCGGCGGGGATTGGCGCCGGCACGACGACCGTTTCGGGGATAGCTAGCAATTTAGGCGACGGGACGGGCGCAGCGCTGACCGTGGCTGCGGGCGTTACAGGTTTGGTATGGTTTAAGGACACATTTTCGGCCAACTCGGCAGTTCTCAGCTCTGCCGCAACCAACCGGTTGCAATTTGATGGCGATGTCACGTTAGGCGGCACGGTTTCGACCAGCATTGCCGGCGAGTTAACGCTCGACGGATTGAATTGGTCCAGCTTTAACGCGGTTAATTTCTCGAATTTGCGACTATCCGGCGGGCCTGTGAGCTTGAATTCCAATGGCGGCAACATGTCGATCTCCGCCTTTGCGGGGAACGGCCAGGATTTGACGATTGCGGGTGGAACGGCTGATGGCACGACAAGCTTCACCACGGCGGTTGCCGGCTTGGGCGATGGGAGCGGGGCGGCATTCACAGTCGCTTCCGGCGTAACAGGGTTGGTATCGTTCCAAAACACTGTTAGCGCCAATTCGGGATTGGTGTCGGCTATAGGCACGACGGTTCGGTTCGAAATGGATGTGACGTTGGGCAATGGCGACACGGGAACGAATCTGGCCGGAGCGGTGCAGCTCGATGGGCTGACGTGGAGCGGTTTTGACGGGGCCGCGTTCGGCGCAACAACCTTGTCCACGGCCTCTGTGCTGATCGACACCAATGGCGGCGCTCTATCATTCGGCTCGTTAGTGGGGGGCGGCCAGGATTTGACGTTGATGGCTGGAATCGGCGGCGGCACGACAACTTTCTCCGGCGCGGTCACCGCGTTGGGCGATAGTGTCGGCGCCGCGCTCACCGTCGCCAGTGGCGTGACCGGGCAGGTATGGTTTCAGGGAACGCTAACGACCAACTCCGGCATCTCAGTGCCGAATGGCGGCAGCTTGCGGCTTGACGACAACACCACGCTGAACGCGGGCGATACAAGCTCGTCGTTATTGGGCGATCTGCGGTTGGACGGTATGACCTTGGTGTCGTCAAGGGCATTGGTCATCGGTGATGCCACGAGCGACCTGCTGACGATCAGCGGCGGGCCGGTCGCCATCAACTTGACCAACTTGAATACGACGATCAACGCCGGGATTTCCGCCAGCGCGGCTTTGTCCGTGTCGTTGGGGACCGGGGTGTTCACTCAGGTTGGCTCGTCGGCGCTGGGCGCCAGCGATCTGACGGTGACGGCGAGCGATGTGGATTTACGGGGCGCGTTGAGCGGCTCCGGGACGGTCGTGCTGTCGCCGACTGCGGTGGGATCCACGATTGGCATTGGCGGCGCGAGCGGCGCGTTCAATGTGAACGATGCTGAATTGGCTTTGTTCGCCGATGGGTTCGCGGGACTGCGGATCGGCAATCTGACCGCGGGCACAGGGACCGTCGCGGTGGACAGTTCGCTGTTCAGCGATTCTGTGACGATCGTGGGCGGAACGGTATCCGCGACCCAGATTAGCGCGTCTGGAAGTTCCGTGACGTTGCGGGCGCGGACTGGCGCCATCCAGGATCGCGGGGACGCCGGCACGGACATCGTGGCATCCTCGGTGACATTGATCGCGGCGGGCGCTATCGGAGCGTCGGGCGATTCGCTGAGCGTCTCCGCCAGCACGCTCGCCACCGACACCAGCGCGGCGAACGGCCTGCAGTTCCTTGATCTGACAGGCGGCTCGCCCACTGCCACCGTCAATGCGGGAACGGGCACGATTCGCGCGGCCAACGGCACCATGCAATTTTCGAGCGCGTCGGCGATCAATTCCCAATCGAGCTTGGTGATCGAAAGCAACGGTTCCGTCGCGGTCGCCGCGGCGGTTTCCGTGGTCGTAAGTCAACTGGTCATCGATGGCGGGACGATCACAGGCGGTTTGGGAACGATCACCAGCACGGCGGCCATCGATCTGCGATCAGGAGAGGTCAGCGCTGCTCTTGGAAGCGCCGCGGGACTTGTCAAATCGACAACCGGTCGAGCCACCTTGTTGGGCGCGAACGCGTACAGCGGGGCCACGAGCGTGAATGCGGGAACGCTGCTGGTCAATGGTTCCACGGGCGCCAGCAGCGGCGTTACGGTGGCCAGTGGCGGGACACTGGGGGGCAGTGGCACGGTCGGCGGCAGCGTTACGGTGGCCGCCGGCGGCGTGCTAGCGCCGGGCAACAGTCCGGGCACGTTGTCGACCGGCAGCGTGTCGTTTGCGAGCGGTTCCACCTACAGCGTCGAAATCGATGGGCCGGGTGCGGGCCAATTCGATCGCCTGAATGTCACTGGATCCGTTGGGCTCGGCGGGGCGACCTTAGCATTGACGCTCGGATATTCGCCAGCTTTCGGAACGGCCTTCACGATCCTCGATAACGACGGCGTGGACGCGGTGAGTGGCGTGTTCAACTCGCTGCCGGAAGGCATGGTGTTCGCCGTTTCGTCGGGCGCGAATGTGGCGACTTTTCAGATCACGTACCAGGGAGGCACTGGGAACGATGTCGTGATGACGACGCTCAATCCCGCCGCGCCGTCGATTCTGGGCACGCCAGGGAATGATAGTTTCCAGGTGAATCGCAACGGCGCGAATCAGGAAACCCGGCTCAACGGCACGCTCATCGATTCCCGTGTCTATTCAACCATTACGGGAACGATGACGCTCAGCGGCTTGGCAGGCGACGATTCGGTGGTGGTGGATTTGGCGAGCGGCAACGCGTTTCCGGCCAGCGGCATGGTGGTCGACGGCGGTGTCCAGTCGACGGCCAGCGGCGATCGTCTTACGGTTCAAGCGGGCACATTCACCACGCTGACTTACGCGGCGACCGCCTTGGGCGGAGGCGTTTTGACATTCGCGGGAACCGCCTTCGGTGGCCAACTTTCCTTTGCCGGACTAGAGCCGATGACCGTCACTTCGACGGCGGCCAATTTGGTGCTTGATATCGACAACGGGCCCGTGGATGCCACGGGGTCGGCGATCACAGCGACTGTGCTGGACGCGACAGGGTCCAATATGCAGGTGGACTTCGACGTCGCT
>CAIXSC010000438.1 GCA_903921945.1 uncultured Planctomycetaceae bacterium | reverse complement strand
TGGAAGTCAAGCTTGACGAGGCCCGCGAGCGGAAGCAAGCCACCGATCAGGCCATCCGTTCGCTCGAACAACACATCAAGAAACTGGAGCAAACCAAGGCTGACGGTGAACAACTGTTGCGCCGCAAGGGCCCCTCGTTCCTGATTGGTGGCCGGAAACACTCGCGGAACGATGTCGTTCGCGATGTCCAAACCCGCACGGCGAAGCTGCGTGTCCTCAACATTCAACTTGCGTCCAACCGTGCGATGTCGGCCTCGTTGGCAAAGGCGATTGAAATGGGCGAGCAGAATCTGGCGCAAGCCCAAGAGCACGCCCAATTGCTCCATGCGCGGGTCGAAAGTCTAGCCGTCGAGTTGCAGGCCAATCGCGTTCGCGGCGAATGTTCGCAGCTTGCGAACGAGTTGCTCGCCTTGACCCGTTCCGATGAACTTCACGGACCCGCCAACGGCGCCGTCGAGGAACTGGCCGCGCGCGTCAAGCAGATCGATCAGGAAACCCGACGCCAGGAAGCCTTGGCCGCTCTCGCCAGCAGCGACAGCATTCGGTGGGATAGCGAACCTGTCGCCGGCGATGCGCGTCTTGAGGTGGATGAGGCGATCAGCGAATCCCAAGCCGAGTCGATTGGCGATTAGCGAACCCGTTCGTGTCCACAAATCCCGGCGTCCGCGCTCGGCGGGCGCCGGGCCATCGTTGTTCCGTGTTTCCACCCTTTGGCCTTGACAAGGTGACCGATGACAACAACCCACGCTCCCCTTCGCACTCCCCAGAGCCGCCCTCGAGTTGCCAACGCCGCCATTTTCATGTTGCTGATCCTTACGGGCTGTGGCAAGACGGTTCACACAGGCGCCTTTCCCCTGATAGTGGAAGTTCCGCAGAAAGAACAAGAAGCTCACCCACAATACACGCCTCGCATAGAAACCTTCCCGTTACAGGACGAGTATGGCATCGATCGCAAGATCATTATCAATAAACCGAATATTCGCTGCCGCGAGAGTTTTCACAGCGAATCGCCGGTTGGCGAACCGTTGACGTGGTTCCATCCGTACTTCTTGGTCGATACCTTTCCGAACGCCCCGGGTGTTGAGCCAAGTATGTATAAGATCAGCATGACGCCGAACGACAACGCTTCGCTCGGATGGGTGTCGGTGGACGACGCCATCGAGTGGCGGACAAGGATGGCTGCGCGATGGTCGAAAAACACCCCGCTCGTGGTCGCCTCGACATTCGAGTCGCTGGAGACCAGCATTCGCGCGGAGCGCCCCATTGCCGATCCGATCGCCCGCTTCGAAGGGAACTCGACCGACGCCTGGATGCCGTGGCCAATCCTGGAATCGAAAGTGATCCAGCACCTTGACCGGCATTATGAATGCGTGCGGCTCGCATTCCTCGCCCAACCGAGCGCGCGGGCCAAACAGCGTTACTCGGAACGCGAGGTGGAAGGATTCAAGGACCGGCTTCGCACGCTTAGCGTCGTGTTCGTTGTGGACAACACGCTGTCCACCGAGCCTCAGGTGGAAGCGATGATCGAGGCGTTGACCGGCATCGTCGACCAACTAAAAAACATGCCTGACGCCCCGAAGCTCCGCTGCTCGGTCGTGCTCTTTCGGGACTATGTTAACGGCTTGTATTTCGAGGAAAGCGGGACGCGTCGTGTGGTGCGGGTCTTCGAGACCACCGACAACTTGGAATCGCTTATCTCGGAACTGCGCCAGATCGAGGCCCCGAAACAAGACAGTTTGGATTTGCCGGAAAGCGTCTACGATGGAGTGGATGCGGGGCTCGAATTGCTCGACGCCGAAGACAAATTGGCGATGAAAGTCCTGGTGCTGTGTGGCGATAACTCGGCTCACGATCCAGGCTCGCGCGGCAACCCGCGGAATATCGCGGCTGCCGATCTGATCGAACGCGCATGCGAACAAAAGACCACCCTCTATAGCCTGTGTGTCGCCGGCGGCGGGAGCGAGGCCGAACGGAATCTGCATCGCCGCCAATTCGAGCATCTTGCCAGAGGGACCAAGGGCGAGTGCTACTCGCTGGCGGAGAGTTCCAAAATCGTCGCGGCGATCGAACAGCTCATCCAGAACGCCGATCGCGAAAGCAAGCAGCGGCGCGAAGAGTTGAGCAAGCTCGCGCGGCGGCCCGCCGCCGACGCCAAGCCAAGCCCCGCTACGCTCGCCGCCCCCCTCCGATCGGAAACGGTTGTCATGGAATTGTTGCGGGACGCGAATATCGATCCGGAGCGATTACATGCCGACAGTGGCCCCGCCGATTCGACGATCCAAACCACTGGTTGGGTCATCGCCTCGATCGATGGCCAACCCGTGATCGATCAATGTGTATTCCTTACCAGAAGCGATTTGAATTTCGTCCTTGCGGAGCTGAATTCACTTTGCGCCGTCCTTTCGGCGAAGAATGGAGAGCGAATCCATGAAATCATCGTCAATATCAAGACGGGCGATTTCTTAAGGCATGCGAGCTCTAAACAAACGTTCGACAGCTTTATGCGAGCGCGGGGAATCCCAGCCCGAACCGGCCTGCTTCGCCTTTCGAAGGAAGAGATTGTGGAAATGCCAGAGGAGATTCGAAGCAGCCTGTCAAATCGATTGCAAGTCGATTTCATTACGGCACTTACTCTGGCTCGCAATGACAACCGTGTTTTCCGCTTGTATGGCAGTTACGAATATGGGTTCATTAACGCTCGCTTCTTTCCGTAATCGCCAGGGCCGCATTGTTTTCCTTCCATTGATAGGAGAACCTCGCCATGTTCGACTTTGTGGATTTTTTGACGACCATGTTTTGGGGCCCGGATCCGAAGCGGGTCCCAAAGTTGACGGAGAAGGACAATCGTCGCGCGGCAATGACTGTCCGCCGGTCTCGCACATCGGCGCCGCCTCCTGCGCCGCTCGCCGTGCGGAATGTCTCCAAGAGCTACCGGGATGGAGACGTCGATCGCGTCGTGCTGCGGCAGGTGACCCACCCGTTCCAACCCGGACTCACACTGGTTGTCGGCCCGAGCGGTAGCGGAAAAACGACCCTTCTCAATCTGCTCGCTGGCCTCGACCAGCCCTCATCCGGCTCAGTCGAGGCGGCGGGCAAGCCGCTGAAGTACGACGAACGCTCCCTGGCAACCCATCGCCGACGATGCGCCGTCGTCTTCCAGGATCTCAACCTCGTTCCCCATCTCTGCGTTCGGGAAAACGTCGCGTTGCCGCTGCTGATTGGCGGCGAGCCGCGCGAGGAGGCGCTTCGTGCGGCGGACGAGGCGTTGGACGACGTCGACGCGCTCGCCTGGGCGAAACGCTACCCGAGCCAATTGTCGCGCGGCCAGCGGCAGCGAGTGGCGATTGGCCGGGCGAGCTTCGCTCGGACCATGCTCGCGGACGAGCCAACCGCGTCACTCGATCGGGAGTCCGCCGCCGAAATGATGGAGCTACTGAGAAAGCTTGCCGACCAAGGGCGGACCATCGTGGTGGTGTCGCATGATTTCGAGTTGGCGTCCCAGTTCGCGAACGAAGTGCTCGAGTGCCGCGATGGCGTCTTGACGCGCAGGCCGGTCGACAATGCGACCGACGATTACCCGACCGCGCACGCGTCCCCGCCCCCTGCCCCTCTCCTTGAAGCCTCCATTTCCACGACCGAACGCGTCCCGCTATCAGGAGACATTTCGTGAACCTTTCCAGTTCCGAGAAGTGGCGCTACGCCCTTTCCGCCTTCAAACTCAATCGACGCATGGCGATGACCAACGCCATGGCGGTGGCGATCGCGGTCGTGTACGTCATCGTGCCCTGCTACTCCGGCCAGTCGCTGTATACGCGACAACGTCGAATCCTCGGGGAATCGAGCCTGAATCTGATCGTGGCGACGGTGCCGGCCCGCCATTCCACCGGCGGCTTTACCCGCGCGGCGATCGACCAATTGCGGCAGCGGCCGGAAGTCGCCCTCGCGTTTCCGAAAATGGAGCAGAATTTGAAGGTCTGGCCGGGCCGGCTCGCGACCCCTGATCCATGGATCGCCACGGTGGAAGCGACGATTCCCGACGACCCCGGGATCCGTCCAGAACTCTTGTGCTGGGGACAGCCACCGGCCACCACTCGCGATCTGGCGGTTGTCATCTCGCGCTCACTGCTCAGGCGGCTCGGTGGCGAACTCGGAGAGGCCGGACCAACGATCGAAGAGCTAACCCTCGGCGCGACCCGCACTCGGTCGGGGCAACCGGAACAGTTGACGGTCACGCTGCGGATCGCCGGGATCCTCGACCAGGAGAGCGCAACCAACACCGTGTTCGTCCCGCTGGATGTGATGGAGCGGATGGATCAGTGGTGCCTGCAACATATTCCGTCCTTCGGAGTCCATGTCGGGCACGTTCCCGTGGGAGAGCAGGCCGAGGCGCTTAACCGCGAGTTGATCGGGAACCTGGGGCCCGTCGTCGCCACCATGAACGACGGTTCGAACATCGAGCTCCATGCCGCGATGGGGTTCGTGAAGGCCCGCTACCCGGCTGTTCGCAACTCGGTGGAAGCGCCCCGAACGACGGCCCAAGCGCCCGAGTGGACCGTGGTCGTGTCGCCGGAAGCGGCCGAGTGCTTCCAGTTGGCCGTCGGCGCTCAGTTGCCATTCACCCTGACGTCCACCCGCGGCGAAACACGCGAGTTCGCCGCGCGGGTCGCGCGGATCGAGCGATCGTCCGTTGACTTTAGGCTTCCGGAAGCGATCCACGATGGACTGGCGCGTTGGTGGAACGGGTGGGCCACCTTCGAGCCATCCACGCGATCCTTCGTTTCCCTCAGCGCATTCCATGCCCGTCAGGGTTATCCCCGGTGCAATATCTACGCGAAAGGCCTCGAAGAGGTGCGGACACTTGTCGATTGGCTCGAAGCCAACGGCCACCGCACCGATAACCAACTCGCGGCCCAAGATGGCTTAAAAGCGATGGGGCGGGCCATCACCGTGCTCGTATGCCTGCTGTCGTTTGGCTGCTTGGTCATTGCGAACGCCACCGTGCTGCTCTCGTCGTCGATGAGCGCCCAAGCACGCGCGCACGAGATCGGCGTGCTGCAGGCACTGGGCCTCCATCGGCGAACCATCTGTTCGATCTTCGCGCGGCAGGGGCTCCTGGTCGGAGTCTTCGCTTTCGCGGCGGCGAGCGCGTCGGTCTTTTTTGGCGAACCGGCCTTACGCCGGTTTTGTTCCGAGGTGGTCACGTTGCCGTTCGACGAGCTGTTCGAAGGCCAGATCTACTCGATCCAGTTCCTGTGGATCCACGCACTGGCGTTGGCCGTCGCTGTGCTCTCTTGCATGGTCGGCGCCACCTTGCCGGTGCGCCGGCTCGCGAAACGCCAAGTGACCGAACTACTGCGGCTCAACGCGTGACGGAAACGCTCGCCAAGCCCAATAGATCCGCGTGGCGGTGGTCACCCAGCAAAGCGCCGTGAAGGTCCAGGCCAACGGCGCGAACCAGGACGGCGCCAAACAAAACGCGACAAAGAAACCGATCGTCTCCGTTCCCTCCATCAGGCCGCGATGGTACGGAAATGACTTGGACGCCGCCGTATGCACGACGGCGTTCGTGGCCGACTGGCGTTTGGCGAGCAAAATGGCGAACGTGAGAAAGGAGCCGCCAGTGCCGGAAAAGCTGTGAGCCAGACAGAACGCCGGCAACCAATGCTCGGGGGCGCCGATGGCGAACCCAAGCGGCACGGCCGCGTAGAACACAGTGTCGCAAACGGAATCGAGGAAGCCGCCCCAGTCGGTGGCCGCCGTGCGCCGCGCGACCGCCCCATCCAAGCCATCCGCGACGCGGTTGGCGAGTATCAAAAACAACGCGAACAAGTACTCGCGGAAGGCAAGCGCGCCGCAAGCCGCGATGCCGCTGGCGAAGCCGGCCACGGTCACCGCCGAGGCGGAAACACCGCACCGGACAAGCCATGCAGCCGGTGGTTCCAGCCAAGGGTCGACGAGCCGCCGGGCCGCGCGATCCAACATCGACGGCTACGTCCTGTCAGTGGGCCCGCTGGCCCGGTTTCGCTCCGGAATCCACGCCCAGCAAAAACACTTCCTTCTCGCCAGGCCCCACCGCGACAATCATGCCCTCGCTGAGCCCGAACTTCATCTGACGCGGAGCCAGATTGGCCACGATCAGCACTAATCGCCCGACGAGCTGTTCCGGGCGATAGGCCGCCTTGATTCCCGCGAACACCGTTCGCTTGTGTTCGCCGCCCAGGCTGACCGTCAGCTTCAGCAGCTTTTTCGCCTCGGGTACATCCTCGGCCGCCAACACACGGGCGACTCGCAGGTCCACCTTGGCGAATTCGTCAATCGTGATCTGCGACGCCAGCGGCTCCGCCAACAACGCGGCGTCGCTGTCCACGGCAGGAGCGGCCGGCGGGGTCGCGCCAGTAGTTGTGGCTGTCGTTGTGGCTGTCGTTGAGGAAGTTGTGGCGGTTGCGGCCACGGCCGCGGGGGCCGCGGTGGGCGGGGCGTTCGGAGTGGCGGCCGGTGCGCCTTCCTTGCTGTCTTCGATCATGGCGTCGACGTCCTTTCTTTCGAGTCGTTTCATGAGGTGTTGGAACGGGGCGAGCGGCGTGCCGGCGAGCGGCGTTTGGGCGTCATTCCAATGCGCGATCGGCGCGTTGAGCAAGACGGCCGTCTGCTGAGCCAGCCGGGGCACAATCGGAGCCAAGTACACGGCCAACTGCCGGTAGAGATTGAGGGCGATCGAGCAGACATCGCGGAGCCGTTGCGACTGGGCCGGATCGGCCTTCAGTTTCCACGGCGCTTGCATATCGAAGAACGCGTTGGCTTTGTCGGCCAACTCCATGATCAGGCGCGTTGCGCGGCTGTAATCGCACGCATCGAACGCGGCCGCGATCTCGTGGCCAGCAGCGGCGGCGTTCGCAAATAGCCCGCCATCATCCGGATAGACCTCGGAAAGTCCCGTATCCTGGATCAGCTTGGCCGAGCGGCTGGCGAGGTTGACAACTTTGTTCACCAGATCGGCGTTCACTTTGTTGACGAACTCCTCGATGTTGAGGTCGAGGTCGTCGAGGCGCGGTCCGAGCTTGGAGGCGTAATAGTACCGGAGGTAAGCCGGGTCGAGCCTCCGCAGGTACGTTTCGGCCTTGATGAACGTCCCCTTGGATTTGGACATCTTTTCGCCACCCACGGTGAGGAAGCCGTGGATATGGACTTTCGCCGGCAGATTGTAGCCCGCGGCCCGCAACATGCCGGGCCAGAACAAGGTGTGGAAGTACGTAATGTCCTTGCCGATGAAGTGATGGATTTCGGCGTCGTCGCTCTTCCACCAATCGTCGAACGCTTCCCCGTGACGCGCACACCACTCGGCCGTTGATGCCATGTAGCCGATCGGCGCGTCAAACCAGACGTACCAGTAATGCCCGGGACTGTCGGGGATTTCGAATCCAAAGTAGGGGGCCGGCCTGGACACATCCCAGTCCCGCAGCGGCTCGTTGAGGAAATGCCCCTTCAAGTAATTCGCGACTTCCGCCTGCAGGTGCTCGCCGCTTTGCGTCCAAGTCTCCAGGAATTCGTGGAGCTGTTCGAGTTCAACGAACAGATGTTTCGCGGCCCGGATTTCGGGACGAGCGCCGGACAGCACACTCGTCGGCTCGATCAAGTCGCTGGGACTGTAAGTCGCGCCGCATTTGTCGCAACTGTCGCCATACTGGTTCGTCGCCCCGCACTTGGGGCAAGTTCCCTTGACGAACCGATCGGCCAGGAACGTTCCCGCCTGCGGATCGTAAAGTTGCGAGACCTCGCGTTCCACGACGAGTCCGGCTTGCCGCAGGGCCGTCCAGAACTGGCCGCACAGACGGCGATTCGCGTCGCTGTTCGTGCTGCCGTAATTGTCAAAGGCGATATCAAAGCCGGCGAAATCGCGTTGGTGAGCCGCGCTCATCTCGGCGATCAACGCCTCCTCGGATCGGCCCTCTTGACGGGCGCGAATCATGATCGCGGTGCCGTGGGTGTCATCCGCGCAGATGAAAACGCAGCGGCGCCCGCGCAGTTTTTGGAATCGCACCCAGATATCGGTCTGGATGTACTCCACCAAATGTCCGATGTGGATCGGACCGTTCGCGTAGGGCAATGCCGCCGTGACCAATATCCGCCGTTCCACGCTCGCCATACCCGCTTCCCATCCCTCGATTCCAACTCACCCCATGGCGGACGCGGGCAGGCGCTGCTCGCTGCCACTGGCGCCCGGATCTAGTGCCTCACGCGACGCGGGCCAGCACAGCCGATCCCAGCGCCAGTCTCCGGTTTCCGGTCTCCGGTCTCCGACGATCGTCCGCTCCGCCTTTCGCTGCTTAAGGCGGGGCATTGTACTCCATCCGCCCCTGATTGCGTGAAGCGTCGGCTGGGCGACTGGACAGACCACTTGGCACCCGACTACCATACCAGCGGCGTCCGGTCGACGAAGCTAACCAGGTGATTCCCATGCCGATCATCAAATTCCTCAAGGAAAAGAAGGAAATCGAAGTGCCCCAGGGGGCTTGGCTGCGCGAAGAGGCGGTCAAGGCGGGGATCAACCTGAATTGTGGCGTGAACGGGATCGGGGCGTCGATCAACAAGTTCGTGAACTGCCAAAGCATGGGCACCTGCGGCACTTGCCGAGTCCTAATCAAGAAGGGCATGGAGAACACGAACCCGATGACGCTGCGGGAGAAGTTCAAATTTAAAGTTCCTGTCCCCGAACCGGTTCCCGTCTGCCTGATGTTCATCGGCCACGAAAAGGAAATGCGGCTGGCCTGCATGACTCAGGTGAATGGCGACATCGAGGTCGAGAGTTCCCCCGAGTTCAACCTGTTCGGCGTGAATTTCTTCAGCTAACGGACCAATCCCGGTTTCCGTTTCGAGATTCCAACTGCTTCCGCTCGCCGTTCGACGCGCGAGCGATGCGACCGTCGCCCTAGTCCGACTGGCCGTCCCGAAAGTGACAGCGCCTCCGAGGGCCCGCCCGTGAAGCAGGTTGTCGCAATCGTCAAACCGTACCTCGCGGAAAAGGTGCTCGAAAGCCTCAAACGGGCCCCCGTGGAAGCGTTGAGTGTCGGCGAGGTAAAGGGGTACGGACGGCAAAAAAGCTATCTCAGCGAGTATGGCCCGTCCGAGTATTCGCTCGCCTTCCTTCCCAAGGTGGAAATCTCTCTCTGGGTTGATGACGCCCGCGTCGAGGAGATTGTGCGGAAGGTCGTTGAGGTAGCCCGAACTGGGCGCATGGGCGACGGCAAAATCTTCGTTCTCCCAGTGATCCGGGCACTCGGCACTATCGACATCGCAACCGGCGACCGAAGCTGATTGCGAATCCCCACTGCCCATCGCTCGCGATCCAGGGGACGGCCGCCGACCAGTTCCCGTTCCCGCCGCCGCTCAAGTTTGCGGAACACGAGCGGACGCGTCGGCGAACAGCAAGTAGTTCAGCAGGATCGGCAACTCGTAAACCGCGAGCAACAGTGCCAGCTTCGGCCCCTTGCGATACTTGCCGGCGAATTCGGTCATGTCGTACGACCGGCTGTACATCCGGTGTTGCCAAACCTGAAAACGATGCAGAGCCACGAACACAATCGGCGGCAGCCACCACGGTGATTCGGGCAAGAGAAACGCGGTCGCCGCGAGTGCCGCGACGACTGCCACGCACGCCATCCAAACTCGTGGCGGCACGGTGACCGCGAGCAACCCGAGATAAATGGCGGACCCCGCGCCGATCAGCCACACGGCGCCGGGCAACAAACGCACGAGAGCCAGTAGGGCAAGATAGATCCCAATCACCGCCACTAAGTGCCACACGTTGATGCCCCACTCGGAATGACGGCACAAATGCCGTCGGTAGAGCTCGCCAAAGTTAAACCGTCCGTCGGACATCAAGCCGGTCTCCTCAAATGGGTCTTCCTAGGCCAAGCGCCGCGTATTCCATGTCGAGCACGATCCTCGACAGACTGGAAGTGCGCCGTACAGGCCATCACGACAGCCCCGAACCTCCACCCTCCCGAAGCCTTCTGCCCTCATTCCTCATTCCCCGTTCCCCGTTCCCCATTCCTCATTCCCCACTCCCCATTCCTCATTCCTCATTCCCCATTCCCCGTTCCCCGTTCCCCGTTCCCCGTTCCCCGTTCCCCGTTCCCCATTCCCC
>CAIXSC010000437.1 GCA_903921945.1 uncultured Planctomycetaceae bacterium | reverse complement strand
GGCTTCCGATCACGACGAAGCGTAAACGCCGTTGGCGGCGGCGACACTCGCCCCGCGCGTAAAGGCGTGCCCTTGCTCCGCCAGCAGTTGCTCGAGGGCCGCCAGCACCAACAGCACATTCGCTTGGCGGGAACCATACCCCATCAGGCCGATCCGCCAGACCTTGCCTTTGAACGCGCCAAGTCCCGCTCCGATTTCGATGCCGAAGCGGTTGAGCAGCGTCGAACGCACCTTCGCGTCATCCACGCCTGGCGGAATCTTCACGGCATTGAGCATCGGCAGTTGGTGCCCTTCCTGCGTCGCGTACTCGATGCCCAAAGCCGACAGGCCCGCCTTGAGCGCGCGATGGTTGAGCATGTGTCGGGCGAAACATTGCTCCAGCCCCTCCTCATGGATCAACCGCAGCGCCTCATACAACGCGTACGTCATGTTGATTGGAGCGGTGTGGTGATAGACCCGCTCCTGGCCCCAGTAATTCGCCAGCATTGACACATCGAGATACCAGCTTTGCACCTTCGTCTTGCGATTGAGGATCGTGTCGAGGGCGCGTTGATTGAACGAGATCGGCGCGAGTCCAGGCGGGCAGCTGAGGCATTTCTGCGTGCCGGAATAAATCGCGTCAATGTTCCAGGCATCGACCTCCACAGGCACGCCACCCAAACCGGTCACCGCATCCACGACGAGCATCGCCCCCGCGTCATGCACCAATCGCGAGATTTCCTCAATCGGCTGCCAAGCTCCTGTCGAGGTCTCGGCCAACACGATCCCCACCACCTTCGGCTTGGCCGCCTCCAACGCCGGTCGCAAATCGTCCGGCGTGAACACTTCGCCCCACGGCCGTTCCACCTTGGTCACCCGCGCGCCAGCTCGACCAGCGACATCCACCATCCGGCCGCCGAACACGCCGTTCACGCAAACCACCATCGAGTCGCCGGGCTCAATCAAATTCACCACCGCCGCCTCCATACCGGCGGAACCCGTGGCGCTGACCGCGAACGTCATCCGATTCTCGGTGCGGAACAAGCCGCGCAGCATCCGCTGCAACTCGTCCATCGTCCGCAGATAGAATGGATCGAGATGCCCCACCGTGCCTTTCGCCAACGCCTCCAAAACCCGCGGATGCGTGTCGCTCGGCCCAGGGCCCATCAAGATGCGTGGCGGTGGATTCAGTTCAGGGGCGGCTTGCGTCATCGGAGTGGCTCCTCGCGCTGCATGGCGCGGCAATTGTCGTTCAAACCAAATGTCTGCTCAAATCCAACGCCTATCTAACCCAACATCTAACTAACCCAACATCTAACTGACCCAACGTCTATCTAACCCAACGGCTCACTGACCGAATGTCTGTTTCACCAATTGGCTGATCTGTTTGAATTCGGGCGTTCCCGCCTCGACACACCATTCGAACAACGCCGACTCGACCGTCGTCAACGTTGTGCCGGCCGCTTCCATCCGCCGCAACGCCGTTTGGCGGTCGGCTTCCGACCGCGATTCGACCGCGTCTTCAGCCAAAAACACCCGATAGCCGGCATGGGTTAAATCGAGCACCGTCTGCAACACGCAGACATGCGTTTCAATCCCGCAAACCAGCACATTGGGCCGGCCGATCGCCACGAGCCGTTCGCGAATCGCGGCGCAGCCGAAGGCGCTGAACGATAACTTGTCGGGAATCGCGCCCGCGGCGCCGTCGTTCGTCGCGGCCAATCCGGCAACGATGCTTGGCAAGGTAGCGCCCAGTCCGCGCGGATACTGTTCTGTCGCGATCGCCGGCACGCCTAAAACGTTGGCGCCCTGTAACAGTCGCACCACATTCCAGACCAGCCGATCGGGATTGCGCACCACCGGCACAAGTCGCTCCTGCATGTCGATGACCAACAACACGGTGTCGTCGCGCGACATGAGTTCCGGACTGCGATGGAGGGGGATGGAAGGCGAATCGTTCATAGGCCCCAAGCATACCGTTCCCGTGGGTAAACCGTCAGCGGCCCCGCCATGATTCGCGCCTTCCGCGAAGACCCAGCCTCGTGGATCGCGACTCGAGCGCCGG
>CAIXSC010000436.1 GCA_903921945.1 uncultured Planctomycetaceae bacterium | reverse complement strand
TGGGTGACGTCGTAAGCTTTTACGATGCGAGTCGGCGGCGGGGCGTGACCTTGAACCTTAAAGCCAGTTCGGGCGGTTATCAATCGTCGGGAGACGATCGCCACGTCTATTTCGGTATCGACAACGACCGGCTTGGCGACTGGCGCGATTGCGGCCGGCCGAACCGCACGAGCAACTATGTTTCCAATTCGCTGACGGTGTTCGACGGGCATCTGTACGCGGCGACGATCGATGCTCAAGATCCCGCCGACTGGCAGCATGTCTACCGGTATGCGGGCGGCGAACAATGGATCGATTGCGGCCGAGTCGGCCCGACGAAGTCGACCGGGGTGATGGCCTTGATTGTTCACGGCGGCCACCTGTACGCCGCCACCTCGACCTATGACTGGACGCGGGTTTTCTCCGGCGAATACGAACCCGCTCGGGTCTATCGCTACGCGGGCGGAACGAACTGGATCGACTGTGGCCAACCGGGCGGGATGCTGCGGATCAATTGTCTGGCAAGTTTCGGCGGGAAACTTTACGCGGGCGGCGACCGTGGCCTGCCACCACCCGGCGAGCGACAATGGACGGGCCGTCCCTACAACATTTATGTCTATCATGGCGGCACTCAATGGAGCGTCTCGGGAAGCTTTCCTCCGGAACCGCCCCGCAGTCTCTATGCGCATGCGATGGCCGTTCATGACGGCAAGTTGTACGCCGGCTATCCCAATGTGTTCGCCTTCGATGGGCAGGCGTGGCGGTTCGCCGGCTTGCCGATCGGCGACACTCCGGTCGATCAAAAGCCGCACCTGCAGGTTCACTCGCTAGAAGTGCATCGCGGCCGGTTGCTCGCCGGAATGTGGCCCGAGGCGCGCGTCGTTGAGTATGTCGACGAAGCGCCTGGCGGCGAAACTTGGCGTGACCGCGGCCGATTAGGCGACGGCTCCGAAGTGAATTCGCTGACCGTCTACAACGGCCAACTTTACGCCGGCACGATCCCTCGCGGCGAGGTTTCGCGATACGACGGCGCCGGTCGCTGGAAATCGCTCCGCAAGTTCTTCTCGCCGCCAAACTGGGAGCCGGGCCCCGCGACCGCTCCCGTCCGCGAGGAGATCAACAACTGGACGCGGGTCACGAGCCTCACCGTGTTCGCGGGCCGGATGTTCGCCAGCCTTGGTAGCTGCACAAGTTCAGTGAAAGACGCCCCAGCCGACGTGCGGGGCCGAGTTTACTCGTTGCAGGCCGGCGAGTGCGTTTCCTACGACAAAGACCTCGGCCCCGGCTGGAAAACGCTGAAGGCAGTGCGGACGGGAAACCGGCTTCAACTACATATTGACGGAAAGCTGGTCGCCGAATCCCAGCCGTTTGAAAGCTCGGCCTATAACCTGGATGTCGACGTGCCTCTGCTAATCGGATTCGGCGAACACGACTATTTTACGGGCCAGATCCGCGACGTTCGGCTTTATCGACGAGCACTCTGAGAACGGGCAGTCGGCGCGAACGGCGCCTCCGTGAGCGATGCGATATCGGGGCTCGCGCGTATCGGGGCTCGCGCGTATCAGGGCTCGCGCGTCACTTGTCCTCGGATGGTGGTGGTGGTGGTGGTGGCAGTAGTGGCGCCTCGGCTTTGCTGGCTGGCCGCTCGGCACCGGCAGGTGGACGACGATCATCGTTGAGGAATTCGCCGCCGCCTGGGCCACGGCCACGACCGCCGGGAAAGCGGCGATTCCAGTCGCCTTGCGGTTGGCGGTCGCGGAAGTAAAGCGATCGCAGCGTCTGTTGGAAACGTTGCCGCGGCATCGCGTCGAGCCATTCGCGGTCTTCGGCGGTGAGCGACTCGCGGTAGTATTTTTCCAATTCATCACGGGTGGGTTCGAACTGCCGGAATAGCGCGGCGCGGAACCATTTCATGATCAATTCGATTTGTTCTTTGGGAGTCGTGGCGGCGAGCAACTGTTTGCGATGGACTTCGGACAGCCGTTCCGCGAGCTTTTGCATTTCGCCCGGTTCGAGGGGCGGGATCGCATCCGGTTCGTTCAGGCTCTGCACGAGTGTGTAGCCCAGCATGAACTGTTGGCGTTTGCGATCGGAGGTTTGTTGCAGCCGTTCCGCCAGTTGAGGCACACGTTGCTCGAAGTGGGGCCGCGAGCGTTGGAGGTACGCCTCGATCCATTCCGTGATGATTTTCGCGTCTTCGACGGGGATTGTGACTTGCGGGATGCCAAGCCGTCGCGCCTCGTCGCGCCGCTGCTCTTGCTGCAGTTGCCGGATCTGTTCGACTCGCGCTCGCGGCTCCATCCCCAATAACTCGGCCCGTTCGGCCGCCGTCAGGGTTTGAAGCCAGGCGCTGTAGGAAGCGAGGGTTTGAAGCAGTTGCGGCGCCTGCGGGTCGTTGCTCAGTTCGTCGTGCAACTGCCGCATCCGCTCCTGCTCGTTGGGCGAGAGCCGGTCGAACCGTTCGTGCTTGCGGAGCAACTCGGCGTGGTCGCGAGCCGACATCTGCCGCACCCGTTCGCGCCGCTCGGCAAGATCCTCGGTAGCTGGCGGTGGCGCAGGCAGGGCATCCGCAGCGGGAACCGGGGACTGGCCGGCGGCGACGCTAAGCCAACTAATGGCCGGCCAACGGTCGCCCAGCCGACCGTCGCTGAGCCGACCGTCGCCCAGCCAACTGTCGCTGAGCCAACCGCCACTGAGCCAACCAGCGGCGGCGAGCATCACGTAGAGCAAAGCGGAGATGATGGGGCGAGCGATGCCAGGGCCGGAACGGTGTGGCCGGTCCGAGACTTGAGGGGAAGGCAACGAATGCGGATCACGGCGCATGGCGTGGCTCCTCGCGAAACAGTCCTTCCTGGTCCAGCATCCGTAGGAATTCGATGTCTTCGGCCAATAGATATTCATCCAGCCGTTCGACGACGGGGAGATCACGGAGCAGCGGTTCGTCCGGGGAAGGCCAGAGTCGATTTCCCAAGGTCCACCCAAGGAGGCTGGCGGCGATCGTGCCACCGCCTGCCACAGCGCCCAGCAGCCAACGACGACGGCGGCGCCGGCGGTCGCTCAACGCCAGGGCGTTTTCCGCATGGACCGCGACCATCTCCAGCGTGCTGCTGGTGAATGCCGCCGATGCTTCGGTTCGCGGGAGCGAGTCGAGCAGATCCCAAGCGCGTTGGAGGTCGTGCAGCCGACGACGATACTCGGGGTCCCGGGCTAAACGCTTTTCGACCGCTTCCGCAAGCGGCGGGGCGAGTTCGCCATCCAGGTAGGCGACGAGTTCCGATTCGATGGCCGCGTCCGGCGACAGATCGCGAGGCGCGTCCGGCGGCAGGTCGCGACGCCCGTCGCCGGGGACGGGGACCGGGGCGGTGGAGCCACCAGCAATAGCGGATTCGGGTTGCTTGGTCATATCACAGGACTCGCTAGGATTTGCGCTCGGGCCGGACGCCCTGTTGCAGATAAGGCTCAAGAACGACTCGCAGATTCTCCCGCGCCCGCCAGAGGAGCGATTTTACGGAAGACACCGTCAATTCCATCGTCTGGGCCACATCGGCGTAGCTCATTTCCTCGAATTTCGACAACAACAGCGCCATCCGTTGCTGTTCCGGCAGACACTCCATGGCCAACCGCACGATCTCGGAGAGTTCTGTTTTGTCCAGGCGCCGCGTGGGAAGCAGTCCACTGGCAGCCTTGGCCATTTGCTCCAAGCTCAATTCATCCGTATCGCCCACATTCGCCGCCGGGGCCCGGACTTCGCGTCGCCGCGAATGCATCCGCAACCAGTTGCTGGCGACGTTGTGCGCGATCCGGTAGATCCATGTGGAAAAACGGGCATTGGGCGAGTAGGTCTTTCGCGCACGGTACACCCGGAGGAACACCTCTTGAGTCAGGTCTTCCGCCGTCTGACGCTGGCCGACCAGATGGTCGAGCACCGCGATCAGGCGGTTCTGGTAACGGGCAACCAACTCCTCAAACGCCGAGGCGTCGTCGTTCCGCACTTGCAGCATCAGCCGCACGTCCGGATCGGACATTTCGTAGTTGGGATTCTCTGCCGTGGCGCCCGACAACTGGCCGCTCCCGTCCGGGGGTTCGTGGTTCCCGCAGGCCGCGCATCCACCTTTGCGCCCGCCATCGCTCCTGTGGCCGTAAAACTAACTGTTCACGCCGCTGATGGCCAGTTCTCGGCCGCCAAACGTAATCTGTTCAACCCGCCGACGAACACGAAGTTGCTCCCTCACACCCCGTCCGTCCACGATTTTTTCCTAGACATCCCCCGGCTCTTTCGACGTGCCTCGCCGGTTCTTTCGCGGATCTTCCGCGGTTCTTCCCCACCCTCTCGCCGGCCCAACATCAATGCAGCATCCACCCAGCATCTGCCTGACATGAGCCCGATGACGTCCCGACATAGTCCCGACATCAGCCCGCTGTCGGCCCGCTGACAGACGGACCATAGCCCGCCCTCAGCCTGGCACCCGCCGGCTCCATGGCCTTTCCTTGGCGTTCCTGGCGGCTGGTTCCCTGGCCCGCGTCTTTACGTTTCGCCCCGCCGTACGCTAAACAATGGCGTTTCGTTCTCTGCCATTTCGCCATCACCTCACAAGGAACCGCGCCATGTCCGCTGCCTCGCAGACGTCCGTGAACCGCCGCGCTTTTGTCCAAGGCGCCGCCGCGATTGCCGCTGGCGTTGCCAGCGCTAACTGGGCCGGCCAAGCCGGTCTGGTCCTCGCCCAGGCCCCCGCTCCGCTCGTCGAACTGCCCAAGCTGCCGTACGCCTACGACGCCTTGGAACCGCACATCGACGCCAAGACGATGATGATCCACCACACCAAGCACCACCAAGCGTACATCGATCGCTTCGCCGGCGTGCTCAAGGACCACCCGGATCTCGCGGCGAAAAAACCCGAGGATTTGCTCAAGAATCTCGCCGCCTTGCCGGACGCCGTCCGCGCGATCGTCCAAAACCACGGCGGCGGGCACGTGAACCACACCCTGTTCTGGAACACCATGGGCCCCGGCAAGGGCGGCGAACCCAAAGGCAAGCTCGCTGAAGCCATCAAGTCCAAGTTCACCAGTTTCGCCAATTTGAAAGAGGCGATCACCACCGCTGCGATGACCCGCTTCGGTAGCGGCTGGGCTTGGCTTGCCCTCGGCAAAGATGGACTCGAAGTCCTCAGCACCGCCAACCAAGACACCCCGTTGTCCCTCGGCAAAACCCCGCTCGTCGGCATCGATGTGTGGGAACACGCCTACTACCTGAATTACCAAAACCGCCGCGCCGACTACGTGAAGGCGTGGTGGAATGTCGTCGACTGGGACGCTGTCGCCAAGAATTTCCAAGCTGCCAGCTAGTCAGCTTGCCTAGTCAGCTTGCCTAGTCAGCTCGCTAACCGCCCCTTGGATCTACGGTTCCGGATCCGCCGAACGCTTGTTGGCACGGCCTCCGAACGACAGACTCTCAAACAGCTTCGAGCCCGCTCCATGGCCGGCTCGAAGCTGTCGTCGTTTAGTCTTCGAGCTTCTCCTGGCGGTACGGTTTCGTGATCCGTTCGCCACCAGCGTGGGGCGGTCCGGGTGGCGACCGCTCAGGTCATCGGGCCGAGGCATTTTCGTCCAATCATTCAATCTTTGCGGAATGGCGCGACGATAGTTGCCGATGAGGGTGGACCGTCCCGCACGGGTGGGACGTTGCGGCCACCCTGCCACGGCAACGCCGATCTTCGGGGTCGCTCCATGATTTCGCTCTTTAACGGCACGAAAGCCGAAGTCCGAACTCCCGAAATCGAGTTCCAGTCGTTGAAGACGGACATCCATCGGGAGCTCGTCGAATCGCTCGACCTTGCTGCCGTGGGTGTCGCCGCCTCGGACTGGCTTCGCCGGGAAGTCCGGGAGCTGTCCGAGGAGAGCATTGCGCGTCGCAAGATTCAGGACCCGCTGCTGCGCGAACGGCTGCTGGTCGATTTGGAAGCCGAGGTCTTCGGACTGGGGCCGCTCGAACCGCTGGCCAACGATCCCACGATCAGCGACATCCTGGTGAACAACGCGCGTGAAGTTTACATCGAACGACGCGGCCGTCTCGAACTCACGCATATCATCTTCGCGGACGACGCCCACCTGCTGCGGATCATTCAGCGGGTTGTCGCCCGGGTTGGCCGGCGGATTGACGAAGTGAGTCCGATGGTCGACGCCCGCTTGCCGGACGGTTCGCGCGTGAACGCGGTCGTCCCGCCGTTGGCCCTCGATGGGCCCAAACTTTCCATTCGCCGCTTTGGCCGCGAATTCCTCAGCGTGGACAACCTGCTGCGGAACTCTTCGCTTTCGCCGGCCATGGCGCAGTTCCTGACCGCCGCCGTGCAAGCCCGAATCAGCTTTCTCGTGTCCGGCGGCACGGGCGCCGGCAAGACGACGATGCTCAACGCCCTGTCAACGGCCATTCCGCACGACGAGCGGATCATCACGATCGAAGACTCGGCGGAATTGATCCTTCAGAGCCGCCACATTGTGCGAATGGAAACGCGGCCGGCGAACAGCGAAGGCCAAGGTGGCGTCACGCAACGCGACCTGGTGCGCAACAGCTTGCGTATGCGTCCCGATCGGATCCTGGTCGGCGAAGTTCGCGGTGGCGAAGCGCTCGACATGCTTCAGGCGATGAACACCGGCCACGAAGGTTCGCTTACCACCATCCACGCCAATGACACGCGCGACGCTCTCGCCCGCCTGGAAATGATGGTGGCGATGACCGGTCTGGAACTGCCTATTCGCGTGGTCCGCGAATACATCGGCGCGGGAATCAAATTGGTAGTCCACCTTTCACGACTGAAAGGCGGTGTGCGTCGAGTGACTCGTGTCTCCGAAATCGTGAGCGCCGCGAATGGCGAATACGTGTTGGAAGACATCTTCGGATTCAAGCAACAAGGGTTGGATGAACGGGGCGTGGCCCGCGGCGAGTTCTACGCGACCGGCTACCAGCCCCGTTGCCTCGACCGCTTCGCCGACGCCGGTGTCACCCTGGATACGGACATCTTCCAACCTTGAATCGACCCACGTTCCCGCGATCCCTTGATTCCATAACCTTAAAGCTCTGAAGACCGTATGGACCTCCTCCTCACTCCCAATGGAATCGCGCTGTTGACGTTCCTCGGCGGAACTTCGATTTTGGCGGCGTTGTTTTGGGGACTGCGCGACCTGTCGCGGCCGGCGGATGATCCAGCGGCAAAGCCTGCGCGACTGATTCGGCTGCCTCGGTTTCAAGAGATCGAACGTCCCACGTTCACGCAGCAGATCGATGGCTGGCTCGAACGCAGCCTTTACTGGTCGGCGTTGCCGGTCTCCACGACCGCCGCTGCGTGGCTCGCGGTATTCATCGCGTTGGCGTTCGGCGGCGCGGTATTCGTGGCCTCCGAGAACGAGCTCTTCGCGGTGGTCGCCGCCTTGTTTGGCTTGGGCGGGCTGGCTGCCTTTCTCGAGGTTCGCAAACGCCGGCGGTTGAACAAATACGAACAACAGTTCCCAGCCGCGCTCGACCTGCTGGCCCGCGCCGTTCGCGCCGGCGAAAGTGTCGAGCAGGCGATGCAGGTGGTGGGCGAGTCTTTGCATGAACCGGCGGGTGTGGAATTCCAACGCTGCGCCGGCCAGTTGGAAATGGGACTGTCGCTGGCCGCTTGCATGCGCTCGCTAGGCCATCGCGTGGACCAAATGGACACGCGGATTTTCGCGACCACGCTCAGCGTTCATCGCGACGCCGGCGGCAACTTGCCCGTCACCCTGGAACGGCTCGCGGAAGTCATTCGCGACCGGATGAGCTACCAGCGGCAATTGAGCAGCGTCACGGCCGCTGGCCGTTACTCGGCGATGCTCATCGCGTCGGTCGGTCCCCTGCTGTTCCTCTACTTCTTCCTCGTTCAACCGCAATATGGCTCGAAACTGACGGATGATCCCGTGGGACGTTATGTGCTCGCAACCGCCATTGTTTCCGAGGTAATCGGATTGGCATGGATCATTCGGTTGATTCGATCGGACTACTAACGCCAAAGATCACGCTCGTAAGCGATTGACCTTGACTTATCAGCCAGCACCCGGCGAGTCCGTGGCCGGTGGAGACGCGAACCATGGATTTGGATAACTTCCTGCGAGCGGCGTTCAAATACGAGCAACTTTCCCCCGCGATGATCGCGTTGATCTCCGGCGGCACGTTCGTGGCCGTGAGCGGCGTGATCTACTGGATGGGCAAAATGCTGTTCGGTGTGGGTCGCAACGAGCTTCCCGACCCGAAGGCGATCGGCAGCCGGCGGCCGCTCATCCTTGGAGCCATGACGGAAGGTTTCGCGTTTGCATTCCCGATTTCCGAACGCCGCCAAGAGATGCTGCGTGGCGAATTGCAAAAGGCGGGCTACTACCACCGCAAAGCGTTTATCGAATTCCTCGCCATGCGTAATCTGGCGATGATCATGTGGCTTGTGTTCGTCGGCCTGTTAGCGGTCGCGCTCGCCGAGCCGAAGGAAGACATCACGCCGAAGCTGATCATGGCGGCGGGGATTGTCATGGCGTTCATATACGGCGTGCCCCGGGTCATGCTCAGCAGCCAAGCGGAAAATCGCTGCCGCCGCATTAAACACGCCCTGCCCGACGCGCTCGATATGATCACCATGATGGTCACGGGCGGCTTGCCGCTGCGCGACGCCATTCAGCGGGTCGCCCGTGAATTGCATCGCATCTATCCCGACATCGCCTGCGAATTGCGGATGGTCGAAGTGCAAACCGACACCGGTTCGCTGGAGTTGGCGCTGCGCCAGTTTTCCAAGCGGCTCGACATTCCTGACGTCACCGCTCTCGCTTCGCTCGTTCAACAAACCGAGCGGATCGGCGGCCAAGTCGCTGGCGCGTTCCGCGAATTCGCCGACAGCATCCGCCGCACTCGACGGCAACAGGCGGAGGAACGCGGCAACAAGGCGTCGATCAAACTGCTGTTCCCGATCGTGTTCTTCCTCGCACCGCCAGTCTACGTGCTCTTGCTGGGACCGGCGGTGATCGAAATGAAGAACTTCATGCAAAACCAGGGCCGGCCTGGTGGTGCTCTCTCGCAAGACCCGCGGGCGAGCTTCCGCAGCGCGCAGCGGCCGGGCACCGCCGCTCCGACCGCCGGCGGATCGCCGAGCAGTCCTGGCACGGCGGCTCCCGAAGCGCCCGCGCTGAATCCGGCCGGGGCCGGCGACGCGAGCCCTCCGGTCACGCGATGAGAGAATTCGTCGGATTCTTTCTTCGTGACCACGGTATTGCGTCTAACGCCGCTCCGACAGGTACGCGAAGAGGTCGCGGACCTCTTGATCGGTGAACGCATCGAGCAGATTCTCTGGCATCAGCGATGTGGGCAGTGGACGCGCCGCCGCCAACTCGTTCGCCAAAACCTTGAACGGCTCGCCCTTTTCATTCACGTACGTGGTCTCATCCAACTGCGTGTGAACCACGAGCCCCGTGCGAATCCGGCCGTCCTCGGTCTCCACGGACCAAGTTTGGAAGTGCGGCGCCACGTTAGTGCTCGGTTGCACCAGCGATTCGACCAACCCTCGGCGCTCGACCACGCCAATCTGCCCGAGGTCCGGGCCGATCTCCGCCCCGCGGCCCTCCGCGCGATGGCAACGAACGCAGCCCGCCAGCTTCGTGTGCGAAAACACTCGCCGGCCCGCCGCCGCGTCCGCCGGACCTTCGAGCCACCGGAGCCAGCCATCCAAGTCGCGCGGACCCGGTCTTGGACCGCGGAACGCCTCCCCGCGCAGCCGCCGGACACTGTCGCGAATCGACGCGTCTTGAGCCGCCAATCGCCCCAATTCCGCCTGCTGCGTGTCAGACAACGGCACTCCCACCAAGGCCCGCAACGCCTCGATTCGCAGCGCTCCGGGCTTGCCGCGAACGAACTCCAAAAGCTCGACCACCCGCATCGGAGCCTCGTCCGCCAACCCGGCGATCGCCGTCGCCCGCACCGCTTCCGCCCGCGACGCGTCGCCCGCTAACTCGCTCAATAACGCGAATCGTCCCGGTTCGGAAAACTCCGCGAGCAACCTGGTGGCTTCCAACTGCAGCCCGATGTCGGTCTGTGACAGGTGCTGGCGGAGGCGATCGAGCGAGATCGCCTGCGGCCGAGCGGGAATTCCCTGCAAAGCCAACGCCCGGAACGCCGCTGGTTGACGCGTGTCCGACACCTGCGCGTTGAGCAATCCCACCAATTGCCCTTCGTTCACGGGCTTATTGTCGAGCCGTCCGAGCGCGGTCAGCAGCGATCGCAACATCGTGACGTTTTGATGGGGTGCCGTCAGCGCCGCCTCGACGGCTCCCCGCGCCTCCACCACTCGCTCGTCCGCCACCCATTTCGCGGCCAGCAACCGCACATCCGCATGTCGCGAACCCAGCCAACCCGGAAGCCCTGGGATCGATTCCATTCGGCCCGCCGCGCGATGCGCCAAAAGCAACCCACGCGCCAGCCGCGAGTCCGCCGCATCGCCACCTTGGAGACTCGCTCCGGTTGCGCTGGTGCCGGGAACCGGCTCTTTGTTCGAAACGGTGGAGCTCGGCAGAGTGCCCGCCAACAGTTCGGGATGGGCGGCGAATTGGCGGATCGCCGCGTGCGCCACGAACGGGTCGACATGGGCGAGGAACTCCAGCAATCGGGGACGGTCGGCCATCGTGCGCAAGCCGCCGATCGCCGCCACGGTGATCGCCGTCTGGGATTCCGGTCCACCCGTCAGAAAGGCGCGAGTATCGCCGCCGCGCGCCGCCAAAGCCGCAACCGCCATTTCCAGCAAATCGGGCTGCGATTCGGTGCGCGCGAACGCCGCCAAATCGAGCTCGACCGCGTCTACCTGCAACAACGCCTCCAAGGCGGCTGCCCGGGCGCGGACGTCCATGTTCTCCTTCAACACACGCAATAACGCGGCGCGGCCTGCGCCATCGGCCGCCAGTCGCCGCGCGGCCGCGTCCCGCAGCGGTCGATGGCGGCTCGCCAACGCCGCGAGCGGCTCGCTGGGGCGCGAGGGCTTCGACGACGCGTCCGCTTCGACGGTTGCCGCCGCCTTGGTTCGCACATGCCACAGTGCGCCGCGGCCATGCAGGTTGTAATCGCGCAACACCCAGTCGCTGACAAACAGCGACCCGTCCGGCGCGACCGCCAAACCCACGGGCCGGAAGTCTTTGCCGCCTTGTAGGAACGGCTTGCGATCCGCGCCCCAGGACGCTCCGCGGCGCCGCGGCGAGTAGCGTTCGACACGATGGTCCGCCCAGGCGGTCACCAGTAGCTCGCCCAAGTATTCGGTTGGCAAACCGTCCGATTCATAGCTCACGATCTCGCATGGAGACTCGCCGACACCCGTCATCATCGGCAAAGTTCCAGGCAGCTCGCCATTCCATGCCTGGAACGGGTGCCGACCGCTTCGCCCATATCGGAATTGGAACCCATAATCCGCGCCTTCCTGCAAGTGCAACATCCGGCAGGGAGGCCGCGAGTCGGGATCGTTGTCGATCGTGAAGACTCGGCCAAAGATGTCGCGGCAGTTGCCGAACGGATTCCAAAACCCCGTCGCGACTCGACGCAACCCAGTCCCGTCCGCGCGGCACCAAAACACGTGCCCGCCGTCGCCTTCCCCGGCAATCACGCGATCGGTGGCGGCTGTATCTTTCGCAGCGACGTTATTACTGTCCTTGGCCGGTGTATTGGTATTCGCGCTTTTGTCGGTCTGGGCCGTGGTATCGGCATCGCTTGCGGCGCGCGGCCCGCCTAGCAGCGAGTAAGCCGCGCCAAGGTTTTCTCCCATGCCGAACCAGAGATCGCCACGGCCATCGAAGCACAGCCCCGACAGACCGTTGTGGGGATAATTGCCTGGCGTGTCGAGGAATACAAGTCGCTTGGCCTCGTCGGCCACTCCATCGCGATTGGCGTCGACAAGTCGCCACACCGAGTTTCTCGTCGCCACATAGACCGATCCATCCGGATGGACCGCCAGATCCATGATGTGCGTGAGCCCCTCGTGGAACGTCGTGAAGCGGTCGGCGCGGCCATCGCGATTGGTGTCCTCCACGATACGAATCCGGTCGGTCGCCGGCCCTTGGTAACCGGCCGGCCGGAAATGCGTGTGGCTCTCCACGACCAACAACCGTCCCGCCGCGTCAAAGTCCACCGAGACCGGATGCACAATGTCGGGCGCGGCGGCGAACAGCGAAACGGTCAAGCGAGGGTCGAGCGATCTCGGCATCTCGCCTTCCGTCTGCGCGCCCGCCGATTGGACACCGAAGGCCAGCGCGATCAAAGCGGACCCAAGCGCAATCAAAGCGGACCCAAGCGCGGACACTGCGGACCCAAGCGCGGACCCAAGCGCCCCGAATCTTCTGAACGCCGCTGGTGTCTTGATTCGAGCTGCTGCCATCGCCGCACCTCCTCCCATCGTGGAACGACCGTCGAAACACTCCGCCAATTCGCCTACTCGGATGAAAAGCGTACGGTCGCCTCACCGCCTTGCCTATCGCCCCAAGCAGCGGAACGTTCGCGGCCCTGGCTCAGGCTGCTCCGTTCGCGGGCATGCGTTAGAATCTCGCCACTACGTGAACCAACATCGCCCCGCCTCATTCAACCACCTGGATCCGCCCCATGCCATCGCGTCCTGCCACCGCGCCCCGCTACTCCGCTTCCCTGGCGCCAACTCCCGAATCGCTCCCCGCCGTGCCGCGATCGATGGCACTTGCGGTCGCCCTGTTGCTCGCCGCGGGTTCGCTAGCCGGTCTGCCGACAGCCAACCTGCGGGCCACCGAGACCAAGGCGGTGGACGCAAAGGCGGTGGACGCAAAGGCGGCGGACGCAAAGGCGGCGGACGCGAAGGCGGTAGGTGCTGCGGCTGTGGCAGCGAAGGCTGGCGAGTCGAAGCCGGCGGGTGCAGTCGTCGAGGCTGGTGTGGCGTGGCACGATGTGTCCGCGTGGGGAGTCGAGGGCCGGATTTTGCCCGATCAACCGCGGCTACGCTGGTACGACCGCTTCCCTTCGTCGGCGGACGGGAAAGTCACGCCCAGCGTCTGGAACCTCAGTCGGGACAGCGCTGGCATGATGGCGCGTTTCACCACGGACTCGCCGACCATCCATGTCCACTACGAATTGCGCAGCGACCGCCTGGCGATGCCCCACATGCCGGCGACGGGTGTGAGTGGCGTCGATCTCTATGCTCGTGACGCCCAGGGCCGGTGGCGTTGGGTCCAGGTTACACGTCCGGCCACGAAAGTGATCAACACGCCATTGATCGCCGGACTGGCGCCGGGCGAACGCGAGTACGCTTTGTATTTGCCGCTGTATAACGGCGTCGAGTTCGTGCGGATCGGGGTCGCTCCGAACAGCCGCTTCACGGGTCTTGCCCCGCGGCCCGCTCCGATCGTTTTCTACGGCACCAGCATCACGCATGGAGCGTGCGCGAGCCGCCCCGGCATGGTGCATACGGCGATCCTCGGCCGCAAGCTTGATCGCCCCGTCGTCAACCTGGGTTTCTCCGGCAACGGCAAAATGGATCTCGCGGTCGCCGATTACCTGGTGCAACTGGACGCCGCCGCCTACGTGATCGATTGCCTGCCAAACATGCAGCCCGCGGAAGTCACCGCGAAATGCGCGCCATTGGTCAAGCGGCTCCGCGAGTCCAAGCCGAAGACTCCGATCGTTCTAGTCGAAGACCGTCGCTTTACCAACAGTTGGATCACGCCGGCCAAAGAGAAGTTCCACGACGAGAACCACGCCGCGCTCAAAGCCGCCTACGAGGGGCTCGTTCGAGACGGAGTCACCGGTTTGCACTACATTCCCGGCGACAATCTATACGGCGACGATACCGAAGGCGCCACTGACGCCTCCCACGCCAGCGACCTCGGCTTCCTGCGCCAAGCCGACGCCTTTGAACCGATCCTCCGAAAGGCGCTCCAAGGCGGCTAACGCCAAGATCATGCTCGATTCGAGACAAGACCGCCGGACGGTCGCGCCATCCGTGACGCGCCGACCGGCTCGAAGCGAGCCGGCCCCAGCGGCGACGGACAAGATGTCCGTCGTACAAACGGGCGATTCGACTCGGGACATGGACCACAGAACTCAGTTGGAGCAACCACGAAGGACACGAAGAGCACGAAGATGGAATTCGACCAGCTCTCAAATCGCATGATCGGTTGTGCGATCGAGGTTCACCGTAACCTTAGGCCGGGACTGCTCGAATCGGGCTGGGAACAATCCGTTGATCATAAACCGAGCCGCAGCCAGCTGGATCATGGATGAACTTCAACGTGATCCAACCGAAAGCTGGCATCGAACGCTTCGTTCGCTGACACCTTCGTGCTCTTCGTGTGCTTCGTGGTCCACCCATGGCCGCGACCGTGGCGAACGAGGTGGTTTTCAAATGGAGTGTCACCGGTTCCCGCCCGGGT
>CAIXSC010000435.1 GCA_903921945.1 uncultured Planctomycetaceae bacterium | reverse complement strand
TGCGAGCGGCGCGCTGGCGAGCGGTGCCGCCGCACCGACGCGACTAGACTTGGCACGCTGGTTGGTCAGCCGGGACAATCCGCTTGTGGCGCGAGCCGCCGTGAACCGCTGGTGGCTCGAACTTTTTGGCCGTGGCTTGGTCGGCACTCCAGAGGATTTCGGCGTGAAGGGCCAGCGTCCCACGCATCCTGAATTGCTGGACGGGCTTGCCAGCGAATTCATGGAACGCGGCTGGTCTCCCAAAGATTGTCTTCGCACGCTCGTGACCAGCGCGACCTATCGGCAGGAGTCACGCGCGTCGGCGCGACTGTTGGAACTGGATGATCGCAACGAGACGTATGCCCGCGGGCCCCGGTATCGACTGGAAGCCGAACTGGTCCGGGATAACGCGCTCGCCGTGGCGGGGATCCTGAATCCGCGACTGGGTGGCCCGCCAGTTCGGCCGTATCAACCGGATGGCCTGTGGGTGAAAGTTGGTGGACAGCGCTACGACTACGAGGTCAGTCCGGGTGATGAAAAACACCGGCGCGGTTTGTACGTGGTCTGGAAACGTGCGGCGCCGTACCCCAGTTTTGTCAGCTTCGACGCCAACAATCGGATGGCTTGCCGCGTGTATCGGCCCCGTTCGAATACACCGTTGCAAGCGTTGGCGCTGATGAACGATCCTGTGTACGTCGAAGCCGCGATGGCATTCGCCGCTCGAGTGCTGTCGGACCGGCCGCAGGCTGACGACGCGACCCGTATTCGCTACGCCTTTCGCCTGGGGCTGAGCCGTCAGCCGAACGCGGAAGAGGTCGCTATCCTGGCCAATCTGCTGGCCGCGGAGCGTGCGGCGCGTGACGCGGACATTCGTTCAACTCGGGAGTTTGTCGGAAAGTATCCCTTGCCCGCCGGAATGACGCCTGTCGAATTCACCGCATGGTACGCCGTGGCGGCCGCGATCCTGAACCTGGACGAATTCATTTCGAAAGGCTGACGCATGCCCGATGTGACTCACCTCGATCTCGTCCAGCGGCGCGATTTTTTCTCGCGTTCGTTGCTGGGCGCGGCCGCCTTGGGACTGTTGTTCGGCGAGCCGGCGGACGCGGCCCCGCCCAATCCGCTGGCGCTGAAAAGACCGCCACTCGTCCCCAGCGCCAAGCGAGTGATCTATTTACACATGATCGGCGCGCCATCGCAGTTGGACCTGTTCGACTACAAGCCGACGCTCGTCGAGCGCGATGGCGAGGAATGTCCCGAGTCGTTGTTGGCCGGTCGGCGGTTCGCCTTCATCGGCGGCAAAATGCAGTTGGCGGGCACCCGGTGGAAGTTCGGGCGGCACGGCGCCAGTGGCCAGGAATTGTCGGAGCTGCTGCCGCGACTGGCTGGAGTTGCCGATGAGCTGGCGATTGTCCGGACGCTGCACACGGAAGAAATCAACCATGCGCCGGCCCAATTGTTTTTGCATTCGGGTTCGGGGCGAGGCGGCCGCCCCAGCTTCGGTTCGTGGGTCACGTATGGCCTGGGCGCGGAGAACCAGGACCTGCCCGCGTACGTTGTGCTCCTGTCCGGGCCGCTAGGCGGCGCCGGCACCGGCCTGTGGGCGAACGGCTTTCTGCCCAGCGTGTATCAAGGGATCCAATTTCGCTCGAGTGGCGATCCGGTGCTGTTTCTGAGCAGCCCGGCGGGTCAGTCGCATGCGGACCGGCGGAGGATTTACGACGCTGTGAAGTCGCTTAATGAACGCCAGCTCGCCGACGTGGGCGACCCCGAAATCGCCACGCGGATTCGCCAGTATGAAATGGCGTATCGGATGCAGTCGAGCGTTCCGGAATTGATGGACATTTCCCGCGAGCCCGCCGCGACGCTCGACCGCTACGGCGCGAAGCCGGGCGCCGCGTCGTTCGCGAACAATTGCCTCTTGGCCCGCCGGTTGGTGGAACGCGGTGTGCGAGTGGTCGAACTGTACGACTCGGATTGGGACCATCACGCGGGCTTGGCGACCCGCTTGCCGGCCAAGTGTCGCGATGTCGATCAGCCGATGGCGGCCTTGGTCGCCGACCTGAAACAACGTGGATTACTGGACGAAACGCTCGTAATCTGGGGTTCGGAGTTCGGACGCACTCCACTGCGGCAAGGAATCGACGGCGATGGCAAAGCGACCAACCCGGGTCGAGACCACCACAAGGACGCTTATTCGATCTGGCTGGCAGGCGGCGGCATTCGAGGCGGCGTTACGCATGGCCGGACTGATGATTTTGGCTTCAGTCCGGTCGAGCACCCTGTGGCGGTTCATGACTTGAACGCCACGGTGCTGCGTCTCCTGGGGTTCGATCACGAACGTCTCACATTCCAGTACCAAGGCCGCGAATTCCGTCTCACCGATGTACAAGGAAAGGTGGTTCGCGAGTTATTAGCCTAAGCCGGGTCCTCCCTCGCGTGGAAGGCGATCAACTTGCATCATGCGATATGGGTGACGTCAAGCTCGACGCTAGCGGTCCGCTCGCTTCGAGCCGAAATCTCCGCTAGGCGTGGCTCGATCGACGGAGACGTATTCGACAAGCTCGCGACGGACAAGATGTCCGTCGTACGAATGACGATCCCGATGAGCGCCCGAGGACACTCAGTCTTGGTATTCATCGCGCGGCACGTTGACTTGTGGCCAACTCGCCGGGCGGACTCGAACGACTCGGCCAGGGCGGATGCCTTCGATGATCAAGTCGGTTTCAAATCGAATTTGGATTCCGCTGCTCGCGAGGGATGATTCCCCGTCCGCTTTGACAATCTCGAGGATGCTTCCGCGCGACGCCATGTGGGCCGGCCCGTAAGCGCCATGCGCGTGTTTCAAACTGTTATCGACCGCGTTGATCATCGCACCGATGTCTTTTTTGAAGTCGGCGTACAGCGATGGATCCATGCCGCCGAACAGCGTCGCGGTCACCTTCGCGCGGCCAAACTTGCCGTACTCGACGGCATCCACCCGCGCCGGCATCCAACGGCTTCGGATAAGGGCTTTGTGGGTTTCCGTCTGGGTGCGGGCCGCTCGCTGCATGGCGACATCGTCTAGCCAAATATCGGAAATGTGAAACCGCGCGAAGATGCCATCCGGCGTCGGCTTCCAGGTGATACCGAGCAACACGCCTGGGCCGTCGAGCGTTTTGCTCCCGGCCATTGGCCAGAGGCCTTCCGCGATCATCTCTTCCACTCCGAGGCATTCGCGGCCGCGCCAAATGCGAGTGGCCGCATCGATCGTCAGCTTCTCGTCGGCCGCCTTGCCGGCCCCGCCCTCCTTCGGTTCGCAACTGGCGACCATCATGCCCGCGTTGTTCTGAATCTCCACCGTCTTGAGCTTCCAGACTTGCCCTTCACGCAGGCATCGGCTGGGCTCGTCCTCCAGAAGCAGCACATGGTTCTCCGCGGGCGCGATGCCGCCCTCTTTTTCCTTGTTGTTTACCGGAAACACTGGCACGGATGAAAGCTTAGGGTCGGGTGGAAGATACGCTCGCACATGCATCAGAGTCCCCAGCGGGACATCCCGCAAATCGGCCGGCGCGCCGTGATAGCGCACGATCCCGTACGGAAGCATGGCGAACGGATGCGGGCTGTTGCGGAAGAACATTCCCGGCCCATGCACGCGAAGACTGCCTCGTCGATTCGCGTGATCCACATTGACGAGCTCGCCGCGATACGCGTGCGACTTTTCCAACGGCGGAAACTTGCCCACCTCGGGACGGAACGGTTCGTCCGGCAACGCATGGGAATGCGCGATCAAGGTGATCGCAAGACAAAGAGCGAGACAGCATTTCGACGTGGGCGTTCCGTAAGCGTTCATGTTTGCCTGCAGTCCCTCGACAAGGTGCGAATCGGGCAGCACACCCTCGGTTCAAAGTGGAGATCCTATTCGCCACAAATCGTGGCAGACCCAAAGTCCGCCACCCGTTCTGCGCAGGTTCGAGCTTACAGTTCGACCACCTTGTTGCTGTCGCCAAACTTCTCGGTTTCGACGCCCATTCGTTGAGCCATCATTAGCAACAGGTTGCTCATGTGGGCGTTCGGGTTCGCCGGGCGGCTGCAGAGCGAGTAGTGCTCGCCGGGCTTGTCGAGTTGGTAGCCCTTGAAGTGGCCTTGGTTGAAATCGAGATGGCTGCCATGCTTCAGACCCAGGTCCGAACCGCCGGCGAGAACCAGGGGCAGGTTCGCGTTGCCATGGCTGTGGCCATACGACATACCGCTGCCGAAGAGCGCCATGGTCGTGCCCATGAGCGGCTTGCCATTGAGGTCTTTCGTCTCCGAGAGTCGCGTGAGGAAGTAGCTGAACTGCTCGATGGCGAACGTGTCGTATTTCGTCAGCTTTTCCATGTAACCGGGATCGCCGCCGTGGTGGCTGAGCTGATGGCGCGACTCGGTAATGCCGATCTCGGGAATGGCGAACGCGTCTCCTTCGCCTCCCAGACTGAACGTGGCGACGCGGGTCACGTCGGTCTGGAAAGCGAGCACGATCAAGTCATAGACCGTGCGGAAGTAATCGCCGGCCATCGTCGCCGGAACATCGCGATTGGTGCGTTTGCGATCGTCGTCCGATACGGCCGGCAGTGGCGTATCGAGCCACGCGTCGGCGCGCCGGGTGCGAATCTCCGCTTCTCGAACCGAAGCGAGATACTGTTCCAGCCGACCTTTGTCCGCCGCCCCCATCGCTTGTTCCAGCCGGCGGACTTCGGCCAGATTGGCGTCGAGGACGCTGCCTTTGCGCCGCAGCGTGCGGCGCTGGGCCGTCTTGCCACCTTTCGGCTCCTCGAACAACGACGCGAAAATCTCGCTGCAACGACGCATCGAAGGCAACCGAACGCCATCCGCCGTCCAGCCAAGCGAATCGCCCGTGAGCGCGATCTCCATCGACGGGTAGCGAGTGTGCTTGGCCGTAATCTCGGCCATCTTCTGATCGACGGAGATCGAATTCTTATCCGAAGGCCCAAGTTTGCCGCCAGTCAGCCACACGGAAATGCAATTGTGGTGGTGACTCAAAGCGCCAGGATGGTGCAGGCCGCTGATCGGCGTGATGAGATCCCGGTGCTTTTCCAACGGCTTCAACGACCGGGAAAACTGGTAGTCCCGGCCCGGCGTCGTGATCTGGTAGTTGAGCGAATGCACGCCGTTGGCCAGATAGATAAACGCGCTGCGCCGAGGCGTCTCGGTCTTCCCCTCCGCCGCTCGCAACGGCACCATGCACTCCAAAAACGGCAACGAAATGCAAGTGCCCAACGCACGCAGTGCATGACGACGGTCGAGCAGCCAGGACTGGGAAAGGAAGTGGGACATCGCTAAATCCTAAATTGGTTTACGGAGCATTTCGTATTTTGCACGACGGACAGTATGTCCGGCGTACAAGGACAAAGTCGTCAGCGTTTCCTCATAAGTTCGGACATCGCCACGGCCCGGACGATGTCTTGGATGCGGAATTGGTGTTTCTTGGCCTCTGTTTCGATCGCGAGCAGGTGTTCTTTGTCGTCCACGGTAAGCACTCGGCGCAGGGCGTAGGTGCAGAGGTGTTCGATGAAGGCGCGGGCGATGGGCTCACGGTCATCGAGCAACAGCTTCTTGAATTCCACGGAGTCTTGAAACGAGCGGCCATCGGGCAGCGCGCCGGAGGCATCGACGACCGGGTTTTCGCCTACGCCCGTCGGCACCAGTTCGCGGGTGCGCCACTGGCCAATGGCGTCGTACTGGTCAAAGGCCAAGCCCAACGGATCGATACCGCGATGGCAGGCCGCGCAACTGGCGTTTTTGGCGTGAGCTTCAATGCGCGTGCGGATGGTGAGTTTGGTCCCCGTGGGAGGAATCGGTTCGATCGGCTCAACATTGGCCGGGGGTGGCGGGGGAGTTTTGTTGAAGATCGCTTCGCTTAGCCACACGCCGCGATGCACGGGGCGATGTCGAGTTCCATCCGACGTGAGGCCGAGCACCGCGCCCATGGTCAGCAGTCCGCCGCGATGATCCTCGGGCTTCAGCGGCACGCGTTGAAACCCGCCCAACTTCGGTTCGGGCAGTCCGTAGAATTCGCAGAGCCGCGCGTTGGCCATGGTCCATTCGGAATCGATAAAGCTGTCGATAGGCAAATTCTTGGAAAACATCTCGCGGAAAAACTCGACCGGTTCGGCACGCAGGCTCGTTTCGAGCCACGCGTCGTACGTCGGATACAGCTTCTTGTCGGGCGGGAACATGCCGAGCCGATGCAATTGCAGCCATTGACGCGTGAAATCGTTGATGAAACGATTGGTTTTGCCATCCAGCAGCATCCGGTTCACTTCTTCTTCCAGGCTGCCGCCACTCGAGGCGAGGGACGACTCGGCGGACTCGCTCGACGCTTTTGCCGCGGTTTCGCGCTCCGCACTGGCTGTCCGCCGCGCGACGCTCAGCGCACCCCGTTTTGCCGCGGCCAACAGTCCGTCATCCGGCATCGAACTCCACAGGAAGTACGACAGTCGCGACGCGAGTTCCGAGTCGTTCAGCCGTTCACGCGCTGCGGGTTCGCCTTCGACGAGATAGATGAAGTGCCGTGATGTCAGCACACTTTGCAGCGCGACTCGATAGGCGTCGGCCAACTTCTCCCCCGCTTCGCGTTCCGAGCGGTAGGCTTGCAGGTAGTCGGACAACTCGTCGTTCCTCACGGGGCGACGCCAAGCTCGTTCGGCGAAACGTCGAAGGTGCTCGGCGACCACTTCGAGGGTCGCGTCATCGGGCGGCAACAGACCGTCGCGTCGCGACTTCTCCGCGTCGGTGACAATCGGTCCTTCCCATTCGATCCAATCGAGCAGCACGGTCGAGAAAAGCCCGTTCCCCTTGTCGTCGAACATCTGCGGAGCGTTCGGGTCCAGCAGCCGAGTTTCACTGCTGTGCGTGAAGATGTAGCCACCGCCGTTGAGCGCGTTGCGGAAGGCGGCGCCAGCTCGTCGATCAACGACGTCGGTCGCCACCACGCAGAATTCGAGCGACATGGGCATCTCGAGGAACACTTCGAATTCGTACACTTGCGGGCTGTCTTCGGGAGCTGTGAGGTCAAACTCGATGAGACCATCCACCGATTCCTCGCCGGTCCGCTTGCCGATGCTCAGGTGCGCGGTCTGGCCGCCCACGGGACGGATACCGCTCGCCTGGATCCGGACCTTGTAGAGCCCGCTGTGCTCGGGCCCGACCTTGCCGAACCAGTAGGGCGAGAGCGCGGTGTGGACATTTCCCGGGTACAAGAGGTGCCGCAATGGTCGCTTGATGCCCAATCGATCGAGCGCTTCCTGCTGGATCTTCCCGCCGTTGTAACGCAGTTCCGCCGCCGTCTTGCGAACCTTGCGGGCATCGACGCTGGTCATGGGGAATGCGCGGTCCAACACCAGTTCCGCCGCGCGGAAGTAGCGGTCGACATGCGACGGCGACAGCGAAAGTTCCGACCCGATTCGCTCGAAACCATGCCAAAGCGTGTCGGCGTTCAATTCGCCGGGCTTGGTGGGATCGTAACGCACGCCGAGCAGATCGTAGACCGTGTTTTGATACTCCTGGCGGCTCAGCCGGTAATGCGCGACCGCCGGCCGCGCGGCCATCCGCGCCGCGCGACCTTCCTTCAGTCGCCGATCAAGATTCGTCACGAATGTCGCGATTTCCGCCTGAGTCGGCTGCGGCTCTGTTTTCGGCGGCATGGCGCCGCTGTTGATCTTGTCGAGCGCCTCGGCCCAGTGATGGGTATCCACGCCCGATTTGAAATCGCGAGACAGTCGATCGAAGCGAATGTCTCCCTCTTCCTTTCCCGCTCCATGGCAACGGATGCAATGCTTTTCCAGGAAGCCTTCGAACGGCTCGGCGGCGTTAGCGGCGTCGATAGAACCAGAGCGGTCAACGCCAACCAACCAAGCCACCAACAGCGAAAACAAGAACGCCTTGCTGCTTCTCATGATTCAATCCATCTACGGGCGGCGGGATAGGGTCGCGATCTCTGCCTCGTCAAGCGCTCGATCGTACAGACGCAGGTCGGCCAGATCGCCATGGAAGTAATCGTTTTCGCCGCGACCAATTCGCAGCGGCTGGTCGACCGTCAGTTCCAAAGGTTTCGCGGCTGGCTCGGCGCTGTCCGCCGCAGCCCGCCCGTCGATGAACAGCCGCAGACGGCCCGATTGACGCTGGGCAACCAAGTGGCGCCAGCCGGTGGGTAGTTCGGTGTTCGCCCCCGCGGCCTGTCCGGCTTGATAGCTCCACACCGTTCCGGAAGGCAGCGTGCTGCAATACAGCCTGCCCGCGAATTCGGCCATCGTCCACGCGCGGCGATACTTTACATCGGGCGTTGCGTCCAACTGACGCAGCTTCTTCCAATGGCCGGCCGTTTCGAACTGATACACTTCGGCCAGCGGGAGCGAACCGGCCAGGAGGCGTCCGTTATGAACGAGCATCCCCATGACTTCCAGCTCCTCGCCGAGTCGGCCGAGGTCGGTCCATTGCCCAGGGGATTCGAACCGGTAGACCCGGCCGCTTGGCCAAGTCCCGACCAGCAAGCGGCCTTGATGCACGGCGAAAGCATAGGTTTGCGTGTTCACGCCAGGCTCGCCCAGTTGACCGCAATCGGTCCAATCGGTTCCGTCATACCGGAACACTCGACCGCCATCGTAGGTCGTCGCGTACAAATGGCCATTGTAGACGCCCAGCGATTCGACTCGGCGGTCAACCGGCACCGGGCACTCGGCCCATTTCGTCCCGCCTTCATAACGGAAGAATCCCGCCGGTTTATATAACGACGCGGCGTATAGTCGATCGCGGAACACGACCAGACCGGCTACCGCCTCGCGGTTCGGCAACGAGCCGCAGTCGATCCAGCGGTCGGGAGCTTGATAGCGGAATATCCGGCCGCCGAAGGTCAGATTCTCGGATTCGGGCAGTGCCGACCCGGCGACGCGGTACTTGCCCGTCCCGACAAACAACTGCCCCTGGAACGTGGCCAGCGAGGTGACCGTGTTGCTGCCGTCCGGCGCGCCGCAATCGATCCAGTTCCGCCCGCCGCCGTAGCGATAAACTCGGCCGGACTGGCCAGCCGCTGGCCGGCAGACGCCGGCGAACAGTTGGCGGTCGTGGACGGCAAGGCCGAAGGCGAGCAAACCATCGCCGGGCCGACCACAATCGAGCCACTCGCCATCGCGATTGTCATCCACCCAGAATTGCAAGTCGCGGTCGTTGGCCTGATTGAACGTCACGCCCGCGTTCGTCTTCAGCGACAGGTGAAAACCGCGTCGCTTGGCGGCGTCGTACTGGCTGACGATGTCGCCCGGGACGTCCTCGTGGGTTGCTGGCGAATTCACCCACACTGAAAGAGCGAAATCGCCCGTTCCGAGTTTGGGGGACGCGGCGGCGGGCAACTCGATCGATGCCGATTTCCCATCGAATCGAGCCGCTGAGGCCGGTTTACCGCCGGGGCCCGCGGCCTCCCACACAACGCCGGTGGCGACAGCGTCGCGGCCGTGTCCGGAGATGTCCCGGGCGTCGCTGGCGAGCGGCCAGTGGCCGGCCAATCCGCGAGAGAGATCGGCAGCCGACGCGGACCGCAACCCCGGCACGGCACCCATCGCCGCGACCACGACCAAGGTCGCGCTCCACCGCGGGAAAGCGAGTTGTCGCGCGGTTCGATGGTTCTGCGGAGGGCGGGCTGGGGGGACGCCTCGAGTGGAAGGAGCGGGACGAGCGGAAGCAACCGTCAATGCGGAACGAATGGGAACGCGTGGAAACCAGTTCATCACCTACGCTCCAAGCGGTGGCTTAGCCAGCCGACCAAAGGTCTTGCCTGAGTTTCTGAACCAGCGCTTCGCCCTCCGCGAGCGTGAAGCGGCCTTCGCGGACGTGCCGCTCGATGCACGCAATCGCGTCGCCGGGCCGCTGGCGATGGAACACGTACACGTGGTGATGGTCGCGCGAGTCCTGGAACACAGTGATCGCGACCGCTTCGTCGCTGTCCATGAAAGAGCTCAGTCGATTGCTTTCCCGAGTCATACGGTGAGGCTGGCCTATTGTGCGGGGAGGGCGGGAACGCGGATGGACCTACAGTGAGTCCGATGCATCTGTTGGAAGTTTACGTCGACGAATCGTCCGCGTCACGGGAGATGGAAACGAAGATGGCTTTCCGGCAAGAAAAGTTCGGTGCGAGCCTGACGAATTGACTCGGGCTGACGACTTCGCTCGGGCTGACGAATCAACTTGCCGCGGTCTCCTTCGACTGGCGTAGGGTTCGACACATCGCGTTGGGAGCGTGGCCGTGTCGAGGCCGGGATTGGTCGGCCTGGGACGTGAATCGTAACCGGTTTTGTCGATTGTCGCGATGATGGCCGGCCGCTTGCCGAATGTTAGGAATCGGCGAACGCGGGAAGCTAGGCAAAATATCGGCCCTCAAGTATGTTTACCCAGACGGCGCAAGCCTCACGTCATTTATCCCCTCATGCGGCCAGGGCACACGCTTTATGAGTTCCTCAGCTTCAGGGCCCGCCGCGTCGGGCCCAGTGATTGGCGATTCCGCGGCGGTCGGCAAACTTGCGGAAGCGCGAAAGAAGATCGTCGAGCAACTTTCGCAGGTGATCGTCGGCCAGCAGCATGTGATCGACGATCTGTTGATCTCGCTGTTCAGCCGCAGCCACTGCTTGCTGGAGGGCGTGCCCGGGTTGGCGAAGACGCTGATGATCAGCACGTTGGCTCGGACGCTTGATCTGTCGTTCAGCCGCATTCAATTCACGCCCGACTTGATGCCCGCCGACATCACGGGCACGGAAATCATCGAAGAGAACAAGACGACGGGCGCCCGGGAACGCCGCTTCTTGGAAGGGCCGCTGTTCGCGAACATCGTGCTGGCCGACGAAATCAACCGCACGCCGCCCAAAACCCAGGCCGCTTTGTTGGAAGCGATGCAGGAGCGGACGGTCACCGTCGGTCGCAAGCGGCACTCGATGGCCGACCCGTTTTTTGTGTTGGCGACGCAAAACCCGATCGAGCAAGAGGGAACGTATCCGCTGCCGGAAGCCCAGCAGGACCGGTTCATGTTCAAGGTGTTCGTGAACTACCCGACGTTCCACGAGGAATTCGAGGTTGCGCGACGAACCACGACGGTCCAAGTGGACCGCGTGCAACCGGTGCTGACAGGCCAAGAGATCGCCGAACTGCAACGCGTGGTGCGCGAGGTTCCGGTGACGGATCACGTCGTGCGTTACGCGTTGTCGTTGGTGCGGCAGACGCGTATGAACCAGCCCGGGATTCCCGACTTTGTCCGCGACCAAGTGTCGTGGGGCGCCGGCCCGCGGGCTGTGCAGTTCTTGATTCTCGGGGGCAAGGCGCGAGCGCTGCTCCATGGCCGCACGCACGTTTCGACCGACGACATCCAGGCGTTGGCGAAACCCGTGCTGCGGCACCGCATGGTCGTGAATTTCGCGGCCGAGGCGGAAGGGGTGACGTCCGACGATGTCATCGAGCGGCTGGTCGCGACAACGCCCACCAAGGAAGACGAGCTGACAAGCGATGCCCGATTCCAAAAGATTTTTGCATCCTGAAACGATCAAGCGGATCGGGCGGCTGGAATTGCGGGCGCGGCATGTCGTCGAGGGTTTCCTCTCCGGCATGCATCGCAGTCCGTATTTCGGCCAGTCGGTCGAATTCCTCCAGCACCGGGAATACGTGGCGGGCGACGAGCTGCGCCACGTCGACTGGAAAGTCTGGGCGCGGCAAGATCGTCTCTACGTCAAGCAGTTCGAGGAGGAAACGAACCTCCGCTGCTTGCTGATGGTCGACGTGTCGAACAGCATGGCGTACGGCCGCGGCCCGATGAACAAGGCCGAGTACGCGTCGACGGCCGCCGCTTGCCTCGCCTACTTGATCCTGCGGCAGCACGATGCCGTGGCTTGCGCTTCGTTTGACGAACGCGTGCGGCGCGCTACGCCAATGCGGACCAAACGCACGCATCTTCACGCGATTGTGGAGTCGTTGCAGGTATCCGCGCCGCGTGACAAGACCGACTTGTACGGCGTCTTCACGCATGTCGCCGAGACCTACCCGCGGCGCGGCATGATGATCGTCCTTTCCGACTTGCTGACCGATCCCGAGCGGCTCATGAAGGGGCTCACGCTGTTGCGGCAACGCGGCCATGACGTGCTCGTGTTGCACGTGTTGGACGACGATGAACTCGACTTCCCGTTCACCGGCCCCACGCGGTTTGAAGGGCTGGAACTGCCCGACGCGATCAACTGCAATCCCCGAGCGCTCCGCGAGGGCTACCTCGAAGCGATCGGGAGATTCCTGGAACAAATCCGCCGCGACTGCGCGCGGCATCGCATCGACTACACGCTGCTGAGGACGAGCGACCCGCTCGATTCGGCTCTCACAGCGTTCCTCAGTAAACGACTCGGCTGACCGGCCGCGGGGAGCCGGCCGCGGCGGCCGGGCGGAATACGCCATGCAATTCGTTCACCAGGCGCTGACATGGGGCTTCTTGCTCGCCCTTGTGCCCGTGTTGATCCACTTGATCAACATGATGCGGCACAAACGCGTGCAGTGGGCCGCGATGGATTTTTTGCTGCAAAGCTACAAGAAGCACCGCCGCTGGGTGTGGCTGAAGCAGTTGCTGCTGCTGCTCGCCCGCATGGCGGCGATCGCCTTGCTCGTGGCGATGCTGGCCCAGTGGGTCACGCAGCGGCAGTTCCTGCGAATGTTCGGCGGCGCGGCGACTCATCATTATGTGCTGGTCGACGACAGCTTTTCGATGTCGGATCGGGCCGGCGGCGCTTCCGCGTTCGATCTGGCTCGCCAAGTCGTGGCGACGATCGCCCGTCGCGCCGCTGAATCGGACGTGGAACAACGTCTGACGCTAATCCGCTACTCGCAGGCCGCCCGCGCCGCTCAGGACGGTGGCGACAACGATGCCGCGACGCGTCTGGCCTTCGCCGCCGACTTCAACGCGTCGCTTGTCGATGCGAACTTCGAAACTCAGTTCGAAGAAAAATACGCGGCGCTCGACGCGTCGACGCTCGCGGTCGGCCCTCGGCCGGCCCTCGAACTGGTCCGCCAGCTCTTGGAGGGCGGCACGGGGGATACGCCGATCGTCTACGTGGTGTCCGACTTCCGCGCCGGCCAATGGACCAAGCCAGCCGAGCTCAAGGATTTGCTGCTGGCCACGCAGCGGAGCGGCGCCGCGATTGAACTCGTTCAATGTGCCAAGACAGCCCAGGCGAATCTCGCCGTCACCGACATCCAGCCGGCCGATGAAACTCGAGCCGCTGGCGTGCCGTTGTTTGTGAACGTCACAGTGCGCAATTTCGGAGCGGTCAAGGCGACCAAAGTGCCGCTGAAGGTCCGCACGATCTACACGCCGCCCGAGACGGTGGCTTCCGGCGATGCCGAGCGGGCATGGGATTCTGTCGAGGAACTGCCGGCGACGATCCTCGAAGAGATCGCGCCCGGCGCGTCGCTGACGCGGCGGCTGCAGGTTTATTTCGCCAAACCGGGCACCCATGTCGTCGAAGCCGAACTGCCGGACGACTCGGTCGCGGCCGACAATCGCCGCTGGAGCGTCATCGAGTTTCCGGCGAGCGAGCCGGTCCTCCTGATCGACGGAACCGCCGAACAGCGAGCGGCCTACTATTTGGCGGCCGTGTTCCAACCCGGTGAACGAGCGCGGACGGGCATTCAAGCTGAAATCAAAACGCCCGCTTTCTTGCGGGACGCGACCGCTGCCGACCTCGCGTCCTATCGCGCGATCTATCTGCTCGATGTCGCCCGTCTCGACGACAGCGCGGTGAAGAATCTCGAACAATTCGCGGAGGCGGGCGGCGGCGTGGCCTTCTTCGCCGGCCCGAACACCAATCTTCGCTTCGTCACCGATCGGCTTTACCGCAACGGCGAGGGGTTGTTCCCGCTGCCGCTGGAACGCGAGGATTTGTTGGCCCCGCCGATCGAGGAGGGCACGCCCGACTTGGAAGTGAACGATCATCCGGTCTTCGCGCCATTTATCGGCGAGCGGAACCCGTTCGTGCGCTGGGTCAATGTGGAACGGTTTGTGCGGCCGCCCGCCGATTGGAAACCGCCGGTCGGATCGCCGGTTGTCGTTGCCGCGCAGCTGCGCGGGCGAGTGCCGCTCGTGGTCGAAACCCGGCGAGGTCGCGGTCGAGTGCTCGCGTTTTTGACATCGCTCACACCCGATTGGAACAACTGGGCGCAGGATCCGAGCTTCATCGTCATGCTGTTGCGGCTTCAGTCGCATCTGGCCGCGGACCGTCGTCCAGCGGACGCGCGGGTGGTCGGAGCGCCGCTGGAAATCGAACTCGATGCCGCCAAGTTTTCGGAGGACTTGCGGTGGGTGGTGCCTGGAGCCAAACGCGGCGCCCGCATGCCCCTGGATCGCACGGCTACCAGGCCGGGTGGCGAACGATTGCAAGCGAAACTGGGCGCCGGCGCGTCGACGGCGGCCAGCGAGTCGACCGACCGGCCGGGCGTTTACGAGGCGTGGCCCAAGACGGCGGCGGGCGGGTTCGAGTTACGGCGGTTCGCCCTGAATGTCGATCCGGAAGAAGGGGATTTGTCGCTGGTGGAAGGCCAAGCCCTGTTGGCAAGCCTAGCGCCGGTGCGTGCGGAATACCAATTGGCCGAGCAGTTTCAGGCTTCGGCTAGCGGCGATTCGGGCGTGAACCGCAGCATGTTGTTGATGGCCGCGCTGATCGCGTTGCTCTTGGGCGAGCAATTCCTTGCCTATTTGTTGAGCTACCATCCGCCGGCGGCCGCTGGTGCCGCCGCGGCAGGGGCGGCACACGGATTGCAGGCCGGCGGCAAGGGACGTGGCGGAATTCTCCGCAACCCGCCGACGGCGGCCGGTGTTAGTGGTATGGGGCCGAGTGTCTGAGTTTTGGGAAAGCATCGCCAATGAATTCGCTCCCGCCGCTCGCCGATACCTCGGGCACGTTCCATCAGTTCGCCCGCCTCCAGTCGTTTACCGAATGGTGGCAGTGGCTGTTGATGGTGTTCGTGTCATTGGCCATCGGCGCGTATGTCGTCTGGATGTACCGCCGCGACTCCGTCGATCTTCGACCGGGCACAGCCTGGGCGTTGGTCGCGTTGCGGTTGCTGGTGTTTTTTGGCATTTTGTTTTATTTCTTTGACCTCGAGCGGCGGACGGAACGGCGAGTCACCAAAGATTCGCGGGTGCTTGTCTTGGCCGACACCAGTCAAAGCATGGGGTTGCCGGATGCGGCCCCGGGAGCGGGCACAGGCCCGAGCCGCAGCGACCGGGTCGTGCAGGAACTCGCGAACGGCTCGCTACTGGAGAATCTGCGGCAGGAGCACGAAGTTGTCGTCTATCGGTTCGATCAGACTCCGCGACCGCTTGAACTGGCGGCGTTCGGCAAGCTAACGCGATCCCAAGACGGCGACCCGCAGGAGAAGCGAGCCGTTGAGCGGCAGTCCGAGTTGAAGGCGGCTCGCATCGCGGCGTATGTGGCGATTGGATTCGCGGCCGCGGCCGTGTTGGCTGGGTTGCTTGCTTTGGCGGGGCTGGGCCGTGTCGCGGTTGCGGATTCCGCATCGTGGCTGTGGCTCGTGGCGATCGTCGCGGGGTTGTCGGCGGCTGTGACGTTGGCCGTGGCCACGTTGCGAACTCCGGGATACGACCTGCGAGTGGCCTTGGGGCTCAAGCCGGATGCGGGCCCGCAAGAAGCGGCGGCGGGCGACGGTTCCAAGGATGCGGCGGGGGCGAAGGATGACAAGCCGAAGGTGGTGGATTGGCGGGCGGAGTTGGGCCCGCGCGGATCGGAGACTCGGCTCGGAGACGCCGTCGAGCATCTGGTGAACAAGGAACGCGGCGGGCCGATCGCCGGCATCGTCGTGTTGAGCGATGGCGGGCGAAACGCGGGCCAGCCGTTGCAAGTGGCTGTCGAGGCGGCTCAGAACGCCGGCATTCCGATCCATTGCGTCGGACTTGGTTCGGACAAGCGGCCGATGAATGTCCGCGTGGTGGATGTGGAAGCGCCGGATCGTGTGTATCCCGGAGACAAATTCCCGGTGACCGGTATGGTCCAGGGCTACGGGACGGCGGGACGAACGGCGAAGGTGGAACTGCTGCAGTCCACCGGCTCGGCGGAGAGCGGCGCCGCGTTCCAAAAGGTGGAGGAACGTGCCGTGCTGCTCGGGGCCGAAGGCGAGTTGGTGCCGGTCCGCTTCGAGCTGACTCCCGAACAGCCAGGCAAGGTGCAGTACCAGATTCGGGTCGGTTTGAATGCGCCCGACGCCGATCCGAAAGACAACGAGCGATCCGCTCGCGTGGAAGTGGTCGAACGGAAGAGCCGCGTGTTGGTGATGGCTGGCGGACCGTCCCGCGAGTACCAGTTCCTGAAGAATCTGCTCCATCGCGACAAAGACACGACTTTGCACGTGTTGCTGCAATCGGGCACCGAGGGCATGTCGCAGGAAGCCGACGAACTGTTGTTCGAGTTTCCGGAGACGGCCGAGGAGCTTTTCGAGTACGACGGGATTGTCGCTTTCGACCCGGATTGGGAGAAACTCGACCAGTCCCAAGCCGAACTCCTCGAACGCTGGGTCGCTGAGGAGGGCGGCGGGCTGGTGGTGGTCGCTGGTCCGGTCTTCACCCCGCTCTGGAGCAGTCGCCGTCCGGGTGACCCGGTTGCGGATCTGATCAAGGCGTTGTACCCGGTCGCTTTCTACTACCAAGGATCCGCCACGCTCGATCTGGGGCGGTTCGGCGGCGAGAAGGCCTGGCCGATCGAGTTTTCGCCGGATGGCGTGGACGCCGAGTTCCTCTGGCTGGGCGAGGATTCGACCGCGAACGCGGCGGCCTGGGCGTCGTTCGATGGCGTGTTCGGCTACTACGCGGTGAAAGATCCCAAGCCCGCCGCTCGAGTCTACGCGCGCTTTGGCGATCCCGACACGGCACTGGATGGCACGTTGCCGATTTACATGGCGGGCCACATTTTTGGATCGGGCCGCGTGTTCTTCCAAGCGAGCGGCGAGATGTGGCGGATTCGCGCGGTGGACGAAACGTACTTCGAGCAGTACTACACGAAGCTGCTCCGCTGGTCGACCCAGGGCCGGCTGTCACGCGATTCCAAACGCGGCGTGCTGCTGGTGGATAAGGATCGCGGCCTGCTCGGCGACCAGTTCACAATCCGCGCGATGCTGAAAAACCAGCAACTGCAACCGCTCGCGGACGCCGAGGTGCCCGCCGTGCTGGTGACACCCGAAGGCAAACGCGAGCCGCTTCGTTTGCGGCAATTGAAGGAAGGGGCGCGGCCCGGCATGTTCGGCGGCGACTTCACCGCGTTGCTGGAAGGAGACTACCGCGTGGAATTGCGGCCGCCCGGTTCGGACACCGACGAGCTGCTGACGCGGGAAGTGCGGGTGCGGGTGCCGGCGCTCGAAATCGAGAAGCCGGAACGCAATGACGCGGTGTTGCGCGAACTGGCTGACAAGACAGGGGGAGCCTACTTTGTCGGCATGGACGACGCGATGGACCGGGCTTCGACGGGCAGATCGCTGGCCCGTTCGCTCGAACCTCAAGACCAAACCTCGTATCTGCCTGGCACGCCAGACCGCGATTTCGAACGAAATCTGATGGGTTGGCTGATGGGCTTGATCTGCGGCGTATTGTCGATCGAGTGGCTGATTCGCCGGCTCAGCAAGCTGGCGTAAAGCGAAACGATGGACTTTTGTTCCCTGGCGTTCGTATAATCCTCCGTGAAAATCCCGTGTGAGCGGCGTTCAGGCTCGGCGGAAGCGCCGCTGAGCCGCCAGGCAAACTTATGGCTGCAGCCGATTCGGATCTTCGCCCTGCCAACCCAATCGCTCCGGAAATCCGTGCCGCTCTGGCCGGACTGCGGTGGCGGATTCGGGCCTACGTTGTTGTCGAAGGGATCGCCGTCGCCGCGATCTGGCTCGGAGCCGCCTTTTGGCTGTCGCTCGCCTTGGATTACCTGCCGATTCTGGCGGGCGCGAGCGAAATGCCGCGGCCGATCCGCGCGGCGTTGCTGGTAATCACCGCCGCCGGCGCCCTGGGGCTGTTCTATTGGTACGTGCTCCGCCGAGTCGCCGTCCGGCTAGCCGATCGCAGCATGGCGGTGCTGCTCGAACGTCGCTACCGCGAGTTCGGCGACAGCCTGCTCACCGCCGTGGAAATGGCGGAACTGCCGGCGCGGACCGAAACGTTCAATCCGGCGATGCTCGATGCAACCAAGCGATTGGCCGAGCGGAAAATTCCTGACGTTCGGCTTCGCAACCTGTTCAATTTTCGTCCGCTTGTCTGGCGAGTCCTGGCGGCTGTGGGGTTGGCCGCCAGCGTTCTGGCGTTCGCCACCGCCAACTCGCCGTTCTTCTCGCAAGCCGCCGAGCGTCTGTGGCTGCTGCGCGACGAGCCGTGGCCGCGACGCTCGAAGATTCAGGTCGTGGGCATCGAACTCCAGCGTCCGGACGGAGTGAGCCAGAACGCCGAAGTGCCTGCGCTGCTCACGTTCGACGATGGCCCGATCAAGGTGGCCCGCGGTGCTAGTTTCAACCTGCGCGTTGTCGCCGACGCCAGCGCCGTGGTCCCCGAATACTGTTCGATTCGCTACTGGACCGCGGATAACGAATTCGGCTCCGTGCGGATGAAGAAGATCGGCCGCGTTCGAGTGGAAGAAAGTGGCGGTCAGCAGCGGAGCGTTCAGGGGTTCGCTTTTGACGGGAAACCGTTCAAAGGCATCCTCTCGTCGTTGTCGTTCGACGTGGTCGGCAACGACCACCGCGTTGGCTCCTATGCCGTCGACGTGGTTGATAGCCCGGCGGTTGTCGAAACGAAATTGGATTGCGAGTTCCCCGCGTACATGGTGGACGAGGCAACGTCGTCGTGGTTGCCACGCACCCTGGACTACCTTCCGTCCGGGACCCAATTGCCGCGCGGCGCGCGGGTGGTGATTCGCGGGAAAGCGAACAAGGACTTGCGTCGCGTGGTCGTTCGCAATCTCGACACCTTGGAAGAAACTCGCATCGATGTGGCGGGCGAAGGCGATGCCGCTCGGAGTTTTTCTTACCCGGTTGCCGGCTTGTTATCGAACCTCTCGCTGGAAGTGGTGCTGGTCGATCGCGACCAAGTGTTTAGCGACCGCCCGTTTCGCGTCGCCCTGGCCGCTGTACCGGACGACGCGCCGCGGATCGAAACGCGACTCCGTGGCATCGGTTCGGCCGTGACGCCCGACGTGGTGGTGCCACTGCTCGGCAAGGTCACGGACGACTATCAAATCAACTCGACATGGGCGGACGTCCAAGTGGGCGACGCCGAACCGCGCAAGGAAAAACTGGCGCTCGGCCGCGAAGGGGCGCTGCAAGCGGAACTCGATTTCCGCGAGCTGCGCAGCAACGCCCAACCGATCGAACTCAAACCCACCGAGAAACTGCGTCTTCGCGTGCTCGCCGACGACCGTTTCAAGCTGGGCGATGAAGGCCCGAACCTCGGCACGGGTGAACTGTACGAATTGGATGTCGTCACCCCGGAAGAGCTTCTCCGATTGCTCGAAAGCCGCGAACTCGGCCTGCGCCGCCGCTTCGAACAGATCATCGAAGAGACGACGGAGATGCGGGATTCGCTGTTGCGAGTGAAGGTCGAGTTGGCCTCGGCGGGCAAAGAGACGGCTGCGGGCCAAGATGCCGCGGGCCAAACTGGCGCAGGCAAAGACGCGGCGGGCAAAGACGCGGCGTCACGGCTGGCTGGGGCTGAACCGGGCGATGAGTCGCCGGATGGAGAAACGGCGGCTCAGCGAGCTCAGTCGCTGCGTTTGCTGCGAGTGCAACGGGCGATTCAGCAGAGCCAAAAGTCATCCCAGGAAGTCTTGGGCGTCGCGCTCTCGTTCGCTGATATCCGCGAAGAACTGATCAACAATCGCGTCGATACCGAGGATCGAAAGGACCGGCTCAAGGAGCAGATCTCCGATCCGCTGCAGAAGATCGTGGCGGAACGTTTCCCCGCCCTCGAGAAGCAACTGGCGGAGCTCGAAAAATCGCTCGGCGATGCGAAAGCGTCCGTCCCGTTGTCCGAGTCGGCCTCCGAGCAGTCCGAACTGTTGCTCGCGGATCTCGGGGAAGTCCTTCAAAAGATGCTCGATCTGGAAACTTACAACGAATTACTCGATATTGTGCGTGATCTGATCAAGGAGCAGACCGATCTGCTCGACAAGACCCGCCAACAGAAAAAACGCCAGTTGCTCGAACTGACGGAGTAGCCGCCCAACTCGCAAGAAGGATTTCCATGAGCCGTCTTCTCCCTCGCTTGGTTCGAACCGTCCGACACGCGGCCGCGTGCCGGTCGATTCGAATGACCGTACCGGCTCTCATGGCGAGCGGTTGGCTTGCCGCCGTCGTGATCACGCTATTCGTCGCCACGCCAGCCATGGTCGCGGCGCAAGAAGCCAAGCCAGCCGATGCGAAACCGGCCGATGCGAAACCGGCCGATGCGAAACCGGCCGATGCGAAACCGGCCGACGCGAAGCCAGCGGGAAAGCCGGCAGGCGATGGAATTCAGTCGGTGGACGAATTGGCGTTGAAGCAAAGTCGCGTGGCGGACAAGTACGCGCGACTGGAAGAGTTGATGGCGCGGAT
>CAIXSC010000434.1 GCA_903921945.1 uncultured Planctomycetaceae bacterium | reverse complement strand
CGAGTCCTCCCCAGCGGCCGAGTCGCGGACGCTTTCGCTTGGCCCAAGTATCCGCTTCCGGAAGGTCTCGCGCGGCGTTCGCCAACCCGGACGCCCGCCGGCCGCGTGAACAAAGCGGTCGTCGGCACGACCGCCAGCGGTGCCGCAAACGCCTCGGCGAGCGGTGCGGCAAGCCATTCGACCAGCGATGCGGCAAGCCATTCAACCAGCGATGCGGCAAGCCATTCAACGAGCGATCCCCCAGGCACCGCTTTTCGATTCATCGCGGAGCCACCGGCGGCAGGGATCCAGTTCGCGTACCACAACGGGCATCGGTCGGAGGTGGCCGGCGAGTACATGTACGAATTCAGTGGTGGCGGGGCGGCGGTGCTGGATTACGATCTCGACGGTTGGCCAGATCTCTATTTGTCCCAGGGAACCGACTGGCCGCCACGGGAAGAGAACTTCGCGCATTTGGACCAGTTATGCCGCAATCTGGGCGGAGGGCGGTTCGAGAATATCGCGGACTTAGCGGGCGTGAGGGAAAATCGCTTCAGCCAGGGAGTCGCGGTCGCGGACTTCGACAACGATGGATTTCCCGACCTCCACATCGGGAACATCGGTGCGAACCGCCTGTACCGCAACAATGGCGATGGCACGTTCACCGATGTGACGGAGCGAGCCGGCTTGGCGGGAAATGACTGGACCAGCAGCATCGCGCCCGCGGACTTCAACAACGATGGGCTGATCGACTTTTACGTCGGGAATTACTTGCAGGGGGAACATCTGTTCGATCGCCCGTGCTTGCTTCCGAACGGCTCGACACGACTTTGCACGCCGCACGAATTCGCCGCGGCGCAGGATCGAGTCTACGTGAATGAAGGCGACGGCCGGTTCCGAGACGTCACGGCCGAGTGCGGTGTCGCGCTGCCGGATGGCAAGACGCTTGGCGTGGTGGCCGCCGACTTCGACGGCTCGGGGCGGATGAGTGTGTTCACGGCCAACGACGCGGTGCCGAATTTTCTGTTTGTCAACGAGGGTCATGGCAAGTCTGACGGCGAAACAGCGGGCGCCCCGCGATTCGCGGAACGCGCGTTTCTCGCCGGAGTCGCGGTCGACATCGATGGTCGAGCGCAGGCCTGCATGGGGATCGCGGCGGGCGACGCCAACGGCGACGGGCGTCTCGACCTGTTCGCGACCAATTTTCGCAATGAAGCGAACGTGTTGTACCTCGCGCAGGACGGGTTGGCGTGGCTGGACCGGACGCGAGCGGCCGGATTGCACGCGCCGAGTTTCGACATGCTCGGATTCGGCACGCAGTTTTTGGATGCTGATCTGGATGGCGATCAAGACTTGGTGTTGGTCAACGGGCATGTTGGCGACCTGCGCCAGCACGGGATCGCGTATCGCATGCGACCGCAGTTGTTCGAGAACCGTGGCGCGGGGCTCTTCGAAGAGCGACGCGGCGAGTCGGCTGGGCCCTATTTCGAAGGCGAGTACCTGGGACGCGGACTCGCGCGGCTGGATTGGAATCGCGATGGCCGCCCCGACTTCGTCGTCAACGAGTTGCTTGGTCCCGCGGCGCTCGTGACCAATCACACGCCGCCGCGTTCCCGTTCGGTGGCGGTGAGACTGATTGGCACTCGATCGAATCGAGACGCGATCGGCGCCACGGTCACCCTCATCGCCTCAGGCCGCCGCCAGACACAGCAGTTGGTTTCCGGCGACGGTTACATGGCGAGCAACGAACGGAAACTCCTCTTCACCCTGCCGCCCGACGCCACCGACTTGCGCGTCGAGATTCGCTGGCCCGTCAGCGGCCACAGGCCAAGCGACACGCTACCCGTCGCACGCGAGTGGACATTCGTCGAACGTTAGCCCGATACGGCGCTCGCGGCCGGTTTGAACGTGCCGACACAGCACGAGCGTCCGCCTGGCAGGCGATTGTGGTTTCGGCGGGGATGCCGACGGCTCAGTGTGCCGGCCCGGCCATCGCCCCTGACGCGGCGGTAAACGAGGCTTGGAGAAGTTTTCAGTTGGGACCGTCAGGGCACATCGCTCAGGTCGACAGGAACGTCCAATTCGCCGCGCAAGACGGTCACGGCGTTTCCTCCGAGAATAACGCGATCCCCCCGAACGCTCACCCGCACTCTTCCGCCGCGCCTTGAAGCCTGGAACCCCACGAGGTCGGTGCGCCCAAGCACGGACGCCCAGTACGGCCCCAACGCGCAGTGCGCGGACCCGGTGACGGGATCCTCGGGAATGCCGCACGCGGGGGCAAAGAAACGGGATACAAAATCTGCCTCCGCCGCTCGCGCCGTGACAATCACCCCGCGCACCGGGTATCGGGAAAGCCGCGCCATGTCGGGCTGAAGCGATCGGACGGCTGCCTCGTTGGCAAGCTCGACGAACATATCCATGCCGTTGGTGCCGACCCATACGGGGATGGCGTCGAGTGCCTGCGACAGTTCCCCGGGCGGCGGCGCTTGGGTAACGGGAAGGGCCGGAAAGTCCATTTGGTAGCCCGCCCCGTCGCGGGCCACCTGCAACGCGCCGCTGCGGGTCTGGAACACGAGCGGCTGTTCGATGGCGGCACGTCCGGACTCCCAGAGCGTGTGGGCCGCAGCCAGCGTGGCGTGACCACACAGGTCAACCTCCACTGTTGGGGTGAACCAACGAAGGTTCCATTGGCCATTGCTTTGGTGCAGAAAAGCCGTCTCCGCCAGGTTCATTTCGGCGGCCACTTGCTGCATCCACGCCGCGGTGACTGGACCGGCGAGGGGACATACGGCGGCGGGATTGCCAGCAAAAGGCCGCTCGGTGAAGGCATCCACCACGTAGATCGGCTGCTTGAAATTTGCCACGGAGCACAATTCCTTTCGTCCAGGCAACCCACCTCACCGGACGGGCGACGGTGACGCTCTATTTCCCAACCGGCTCGCCCGCCCGCTGCGACGCGCCGCCTTGTTCGTATTCTTTACTTGGCTCTCACAGAGTCACAAGGTCCATGCGGGATTCGTGTGGGTCCCGCCGAAGTTTCGTGCCTCGCCGAACTTCCGAGCCACGGCGCAAGCCGGCGCGGCAACAGCCGCACCCTGCGACTCCTGCGATGGCGACCCACAGGAAACCCAGAAGGACTTTTGGGAAGGCGGCGCCGATCGACGGGCCAGCCCGGCCGTCGCCTTCGGCTCGGCGGTAAACGCCATACCGTTCCATTAGTGACAATCGCATTCGGTTCAAAAGCTTGCGTGTGATGAAAAAGGGAAGGGTGGAGACACTCGGAATCACCCCAAGGCAAGAACAGTTGTCCCTGTTGGCCGAAGGCCAACCTCAACCCATGGTGTCGCTTCAGAAGGGCCCTATTTGGCGGCGATTCGTTGACGCCCGCCAACCTATTGTCGTTCGCCAATCGGGGCATTGATCATACGACCCAGTTTGAGCCACCACGAAGGACATGAAGGTCACGAAGAAAGAATCTGACGAATTCTCTAATCGCGTGACCGGGTGTGCGATCGAGGTTCACCGACACCTTGGGCCGGGACAAAAAGTTGGCATCAAACGCTTCGTCCTCCTTGATCTTCGTGCTCTTCGTGGGCTTCGTGGTACACCGATGGCTGCGCCCACTTGTCTGCCATGGGAACATGCCACGCGTAGCAACGCTGACGATCGGACTCTGAACGCCACGTGAAACCGGTGAACGAGGAAACCGGTGAACGAGGAAACCGGTGAACGAGGAAGACGGTGAACGAGGTTGGGGTAAACGAGGAAGGACGTAAAGTTGGTCGGCGATTCAAGGGCTATACGACAACAAGGAAAAGCTGATTCTTGAGGCCCTCGACACGGACGCTCTTCGAGTAATGATGAACCCGCAGTCCGTCCTTCACTGGAGTCGGCACGCACACGAGAAACTCGGCCCAGTCCGGAGCGTTATGCGCGATGAATGCCAGTCGGCATGCGGCTAACGGCGGCGCTCCGCCCTCGCCAATTCCCTCGAGTCCGGGAAAGAGGATCGGTCCCGTGTCGACTTGATAGTAACGCTCCCGCTCGCTGAAGTTCACGGTCTTCACCGGATACTCGAGCGCGATTGCGTAGCCGCACGCCTGGTACTCGGTGCGAGCCACCACGGCCGCCGTTCCCGTGAACGCCGCAAGAATGCTGTCGACGGTCTCCAAGGCCCGCCCGCTGGCCGTGGCGATGTCGAGCGAAAAATCGGCAAAAGCGTCTCGCGGGTCGACCAGTTGCCGTTCCGGCTGCGCACCCAGTTTCGGCGGATAAAGTGTGGCTTCGTAGTCCGCCCGAGCCCAATGCTTCTCAATCAAGCAATGCTTTTCGCCGCCAATCATCACCATGCTGGCATTGGGATCGTGCCAAATGTCGCGTTTCACCCAAACTTGCTCCGTGCGGCATTCCGCTCCCAACGCGTACCGCACCACCGCATTCGTTTCCAGATGTCGGAATGTGGCCGTTGCCTCGATCGGCATGCGGACACGGTTCAGCGTCATCGGCAACGGCTTCGAAACCGTCTTGGGCGGTTTCAGCTTGGTGTCCAGTGTCCAACGCACAAAGGACCGGCTGAAATCGATCACATTTCCCGCCACCGCCGAGCCGTTCACGGCCGCGTGGCTCGCGGCCGCGTGGCTCGCGGCTGTGTGGCTCGCGGCTGTGTGGCTCGCGGCCGCGGTCGCTCCCAAAAGACCAGCGGTTTGCAGAAACATACGGCGCTGCGGGTTTATGGGCGACAACATGTCAGGGATCTCCAGCCTCATAAGAGAACGCTTGCGAATGTTTTGGCCATTCGCCCCGGGGCAGATCAAGATAACGTCATTCTGGTTCGGCGCCAGGCGACTCTTTCGCGGCACCGCGTTGCGGTCCGACGGACTTCTCGCCCCCCAAGGGCAACGCTGTGAAGCATTTTTTAGGCGGCGATCGGTTTTCTTTCCAGTTCCCGCAGTTTGTCTCATTCATCCCGACTTAGCCTGCGGACCTTGGGATCGCCCAGAAAATCGTTAAGGCGAACAACGGACGACTCGCGTGATGCCATCCTAAGTTCCACACTCACCT
>CAIXSC010000433.1 GCA_903921945.1 uncultured Planctomycetaceae bacterium | reverse complement strand
CCGCGATTCAGGCCGGAGGGTGGCATCTCATTAGTTCCCGAGCTTTCGACAAACAGACATTCTCCGGAAGAAGTGGAAAAGGCATAGCGTGGGCTGCCGAAGACGGCGGAGTGGCCGACGACGCAAACAACCTTAGATATCTTTCGGGCACGTCTAGCGCTTTTGCATGTCGGACAGGCACTGTATCGATCCTTGTCAGGCCCCCCGGAAAACTTGACTGCCTGGTGTGGCTCGATGTCCCAGGCATACCGAAACATTTGGAATCGCGAAAAGCAATCCACGCATACGAACTGCTCTGGGTCGGCGAACCGCGACTGGTTGTCTTGGATGACGATGCGGATCAAGTGTTTTGACAGACGACGCGCATGGTTGCGTTGTTTCGCCCGCCATAAATCCGGGATGGCATCGATGCCAACGGCGCGGATGACGAGTCTCGCGTTGAAGCGGTTCCTCCAATCGTTGTCTCCCAGTTGCGAAACCCAATCCGGTATGGCGGAAGGCGGGACATGCCCCGGAAAACGGCTCACCATTTTCGTTAATGCCGCAATTGTCTCCTGACGCAACTCCGAAGGAGTTGTCGGTTCGGCGTCGCGCGGATCGGCGACGCGTGGATATTTGTCCAGTTGTCTTTGGATCGCGCAAGCCAATTCCGTGTCGGATGGAGGCCACACCCCATGGAGGTGGCCGCGCCGTCGTAGCCTGCGGAGCAAATCAGGATGCTGCGCCAAGCACTGTTCCCAGGTCTCATTCTCGGAAATAGAGACGCTGGTTGTAGGGTTTCGCATCAAACGAGTGATGAATAGCCATACAAGAGAGTATAACAAAATGAAAAGCGAAAATATTAAAAAGAATAATTCTTGACTAGCCACGAAAGCGATAAATACGATCAACGATGCAATGAAACTGAAAGCGACAATCCCAACTGGAAAGAATTCCGGCACGAGAATCGATCGGATGTAGATTTCAAGAGTCGTGGTCGTTAAAGCGTGTTTCGCTGCCGCCGTTTCGTGTGGCTGCATGCGTTCGTGGGCGACCAGCCAAAACAATTGATCGGCGATTTCGACGTCGTCGAAACGCAGGATCGCTCGCCACAATACTCGCGAATCCTCATTTTTTTCCGCGACTCGCGCCATGAGGGACATGCGGCACCTCCGAGTCTGCTCGACCCACCTTCGCTGTTTTTGACCTAGCCTGTGGACGGTATTCGCCGCTCGCGGTCCATTCTTGGAAGCGGCCGCCACTTTTCCGCGATCGTCTATCAGCCGAGCCGCGCGAACGGCCGGTTCGCCGGCAGCCGGATTGCAGGAGGCCGGATTGCAGGAGGCCGGATTGCAGGAGGCATCGGGTGATCGAAGAGAAACCGGCCGCTGGCCCTGAGCCGGCTGATGGGACCGAGCGTTGGTGCAAAGATGCGGACCACTCCGTGGTCCGCGGCACGTGTTCCGGTGTCGTTGGAAAAAACGGGCAACCTGCCAGCCACTTTTCGATCCCCTCCGACCCGTCATCCCGCAGAAACTGGCCAAATACGAGTTCGCCATCGACCGCCGAGTTTCGCTTTAGATTCGGTCCATCCGGGATTCGTGTGGGTCCCGCCGAAGCTTCGTGCCTCGCCACCATCGGTTGTCGCTACGCGACCACAAGAACAGACTTCCCCGCATTTCGGGGAGCGATGCGGCAAAGAGGAACAAATGCTTCACAGCGATGCCTGAAAGGGCGAAGCAACCGGGAAGACACCTTGGCGGAACAGCCTCCATGCAAGTATCGCCGCCACTCGCCACGACATGGGAGAAGCTAGACGCGATCCCCGTTCTCTTCGACAGTCCGTGCGGACTTGCCATCGCTGGCCGGCTCGTCGTTGGGGTTGGCGGATGGGCTTCGGGCGGGTTTGCGTGGCGGCCGGGGCGTATTCATGACCTCGGAGCGTTTGCGGCCGTAGTCGAAATCATCGGGGTCGGAGTTAGGGTCTTTCAAATGGCGTCGTAGCCGACGGGTCCCGGATTTCTTCAGTTCCCGCTTCTCTTCCCGCATTCGACGTTTTTCGTCCATCGCCTACCGTCCCAAATCCGCCAATTCGTACGATGCCAGCACGGCGTGAATAGCAAGCGGCAAACGATCGCCGGCGGCGGGCGAATCGAGCAGCTCGGTCCAGGAGCGTGGCAGGTCGTTGTACGCGGCTGGAACGGCCGCCGCGAAGCGGACCGGTTCCACGAAACGTGCGTGCAAAGCCGCGAGTTGCGCGGCCGTGCCCCGCGCATCTAGAGAGACAAGCCGGGGCGCGGGAGGTTCGCCGAATCGCGAAAGGAACTGGGCCGCCGCCAAGATGTCCTCGGCGTGCAGGCCCACCAGCGATTGCCCGAGCATGTACGCCAGGAAAAACTCCTGGGTGTTGGGTCCGAAGAGTTCTCGGCCCCAGTCGCGCGGATGACGCACCAACGTTTCCCCCAGCCCCTGGGGGTCGAAGGCGAGCACCAACTGTCCGCCGCGCGCCGCCGATTCGCAGGCGCCGCCCATCGCCGCCCCGGCCTGTTTTCCCTGGCTGTCGACGTAGAGCACGGCGGCGGCGTCCGGCCGAGGCGACTCGGGGAGGTACAGCAATCCCGGCAGTTCGACCCCGTCGTCGCGTTTCAGCACCAACTTCCGCCGTTCGAATCCGGGGAATCGCTCCGTCGCCACGACTTCGACCGTGGTATTCCAAGGCGCGCCTTCGCGAATACCGGCGACGCGGCGGACCGTGGCGATCCGCTCGGCCGGCGACTGGGCGGCCCAGGCGGCCTTTCGCCGTGGAGCGAGCCGGTTCGCTTCGTCGCGATTGAAGTCGAACACGCTGCGTTCCTGGGCCAGGAACATCACTTGGCCCTGGGGCGAGCATTGCAGTTCGGTGGCGGTATACGCCTTCCATTCGGGCTCGAAAATCGCTTGGTCCTTGCCGACCAGCCAGCGGACCAACCAGCGAGTCGCCGCTTCTCTCAACGGTTTGGTAAACCCGTGCGGCTCGTCCGCTTCAGCGATGTCGACCCGTTCCGCGTAGCCAAGTCGCCCATAGACACGTTTAGCGTCCCGAAGGATGTCCCAAGTGCCGGCGATATCGAACGTGGCGTCCCGAGTTCCCGCGCACAGCAAGGTCGGCTTCGGAGCGCGCATCAACACATAGTCCGCCTCGTCCAGTCCGCGGGATAACTGGCCGAACAAGTTCTGTTCGGCGTCTTGCGGACCGGCGGTGGCGAGCAGCCGTTCGAAACTCGTCAGGTAGCAAGTCGGGGCGGCGGCGACGATCCGTTCATCGAGCGCCATCAGATAGGCGGTTAGCGTGCCACCGCCCGAATTGCCGGTGCAGCCGATCCGCTTCGCGTCGATGTCGGCGCGGCTGGCCAGGTAGTCAATCGCGCGCATGCCATCCCAGATTCGGTAGGTCGCCGTGTTCGCGCCGACCAGAATCGAGCTTATTCCGATCAGCGTGTGTTCCTCGACCGGATTGAATTTAGGACCGCCCGGGATGCCTGCGAGTTGGGCAACGCTGGAGGCGCCTCCCTGATAGTTGCCACCCAACGGCCGTTGGTCGGCGCCGAAGGTTTGATAGCGTTCCCCCTGGCCAATCGGGTCGTAGCAGAGGGCGGCTACTCCGTTGCAGGCCAGCAACTTACTGACCCGCTGGTAGCCGTCGGCCGCTTTTCCGTTGAAGCTGTGTCCGCACGGGACAATCGCGGCCGGATGCGGGCCGGGCGTGAGCGGCAAATACAAGTTGCCGGCGACATGGTGGCCAGGACGGCTCTCGAAAAGCACTTTCTCGACACGAAAGCCGTCGCCGGCCAAGGTGCCGACGGTCTGGGCCCGCAGTTCGCCCCGTTCCGGCAATGGACCGAGCGTCTCCAGGAAGATCTGCCGGCGCGCTTGTTGCCAGGCGGCGATGTCGGCGGCCGTCTTGAGCTTTTCGTAGGCCGCTCGGCGTTCCCCAAGCGCCTTGTTCGCTTGCCGTTGCAACCGCTGGTAGAGCGGCGACGGTTGGCGAACCCCTGCGGGCCGCTCGGGAAGCACTCGCGTTCCAGTCGCTCTGGTCCCCGCTGATCCGGCCGCCGCAGATCCGGCACCCGGTTCAGCGGCCCCAGCGACGTTCATCGACAGGGGGACGATCGCACCGACGACCACCAGGCAGATCGAGATTGCGCCCGTCCGGACACTCGCGAGCCCCAAGGTTACGGGGCGACCGGCGGCTATCCTTCGGCGGACCAAGCGGGCACGCGTTCGAACGCTGGGGTGTGGTCGGAGGTCAGCGAGTCGGCGGGGCATCGGCGAGTCCAGTCTAGGGTTTTCCAGAGGCGACAAAGCGATAGCCCGTGTCGCGAAGGGTAAGGAAGTAGCGGGGATCGGCCGGATTCGGTTCGAACAGCTTGCGCAGTCGGCGGATGAACTGATCGGGGGCGCGTGTATTGAGATGTCCGGGCATGTTCCAGACTTTTTCCAGCAGCTCGTTGCGCGGGATGACGCGGCCCTCGTTTTCGATGAAGTACCGGAGCAACTTCATTTCCAGCGAGGTGAGTTGCACGGCATGGCCTTCGACCCGGACTTCGAATGTCTGGAAATTCACCTCGACGCTCGCGAAGCGGAAGAGATCCGCTCGGGGCGGAGGCGGCGGGACGGTGGCATCCCCCGGTCCGCTGGACGGCCGCGGTCGATGCGCCAGCAAGTTGCGCACGCGGCTCATCAATTCGTCCAGCTCAAAGGGCTTGGATAGATACTGATTAGCTCCGACATCGAATCCACGTGTCCGGTCTTCGGAGAGGGTGCGTGCGCTGAGGATCAGGATCGGCACCGAGTTACCGGCGCGGCGGATCGATTCGCACACCGCGTAACCGCTCATTCCGGGCAACATCAAGTCGAGAATCACCAGATCGACGTCCTGCGGAACGGCTTCCATCACTCGCAGCGCGGCCGGACCGTCGGCCGCTGTGGTCACGCGATAACCGGACGCTTCCAGATTGAAGCGGATACCGACTGCCAGATGCGGCTCGTCATCGACGACCAGGATGTGCGGTTTAGGCGTCATGGCGTTCGACAAAACGTGGGTTTCGCGAGGGAAGAGCGTGGGAGCGGGCGGGGAAGAGCGTGGGAGCGAGTGTGGGTCAAGGTGTCGAACAAGGCGTGTTACGAACTGCCGAGCCGGGTGGCGAGGAACGTGATGACGCGTTCCGCCATGCGATTGTAGTAGTCGAAACTGTGGCCTCCACCCGTGGTCTCCAAGTCGCATTCGAAGGGGACGCCGAGCGACCACAGTTTCATTCGCAGTCGGTCGGCGCTGTCCCACCACGTGGCGTCGGCCGGGTCGCAGCAGAAGAACTGAAACCGCGGCCAGTTCAGCGGGTGGATGTGCAACAAGGCGGTGTCTTGCCGGACCGCCTCCGGATCGGGGTACATGGAAGCGACAATGCCATCCGGGTGGTTGAACCGGAGCTGGTAGTCGATGGCTGGCGAGATGGCGGCGACCACGGGGAACCGCTGTGGATATTTGTAGGCGAATCGCAGAGCGCCCTGGCCGCCCATGCTGGTGCCGAACAATCCGAGTCGCGGCGGCGCGACGTTCCAGTGCTGTTCAAGCCATGGCAAGACCCGTTCCAGCAGATGGCGTTCGGCGGACACCTGCGGGTCGAAATCGTGGCAGACGCGATCGGTCCACCAACTGCGTTGGGTGAGGGGAGCGGCGCAGGGGATTCCCTGTTTTTCGAGCGCCGCGGTGAACGGGGCGTGGTCCCGCAATCGCTGCAAATGAACCCCGTGCAGATAAATCGCCGCCATTCCACGCGGATCGCGCCGCGTCGGCTCGAACAAGTCGCACGGGTGCCCGCCCACGCTTGCTTCCGTCCATCCGCCCGCCATGCACACCTCCCTATTGCCGCGGCCATCGAGTCGCCAGACCGCCAGACCGCCGGGCCACCAACCCGCCGGGCCACCAGACCGCCGGGCCACCGCGATCGCCCGCCCGAAATGGACCGCGCCGCGGGTCCACCGTGCTGGGTGGCGGATTTTACGCGAGCATCATAAAATGCGGCCGCCCCGCGCGAAAGCCGCGGATGCGCCGCGTTCGGGGAAGGCCCGCGCAGGTTGTCATTTCCCCGCTGTCGAGACGCGTCTCGTGAAGACTTTGCTAAGCGAAACGGAATTGCAAGCCGGCATTTCCCGACTTGCTGGGCGGATCCAATCCGATTACGCGGGCCGTTCGCTCACGATCCTTGGCGTGATGACCGGAAGTGTGGTCGTGATGGCCGACCTGATACGGCGGCTGGAACTGCCGCTGCGCGTCGGTGTCGTGCAGGCCAGCAGCTACAAGGGAGGCCTGACATCCGGGCCGCTGTCGATCGCGGCCGAGCTAATGCCCGATGTCGCGGACCGCGACGTGTTGATCCTGGACGATATCTTTGACACGGGCCGAACCATGCTCGGAATGCTCGACCATCTGCAATCGCTGGGGCCGCGGTCGGTGCGGTCGGCCGTTTTGTTGCTGAAAGAGGGTCGGCAGGAGGTCGAGTATCGGCCGGACTACGTCGCCTTCCGGATTCCCGACCTGTTTGTCGTCGGCTACGGGCTGGACTATCGCGATCAATGGCGCCAGTTGCCGTATGTCGCGACGTTGGAGCCTTCCGACCTCGCGGATGTCGGTCCATGACGCGGCGGCGTTTGGCTTTGGTCACTCGGCGATTCTGGCCATTGGTGGGCGGCGCCGAGATGGTGATGGCGAACCTCGCCTCCGAGCTGCGCGACATGGGTGCGGACGTCACCGTCGTAACGGCTCAGTGGGATCCGGCTTGGCCGGCCGACGTGGTGCATCGGGAGGTCCCGGTGGTCCGCTTGCCAAACCCGTCGCAACGCGGTTGGGGCACGCTGCGTTACATGATGGCGCTCAACCGCTGGCTGCGGCGGCGGCGCGACGACTTGGATTTGGTCTACGTGTCGATGCTCAAACACGACGCCTACGCCGCCTTGCAGACGCTCTCGCGTTCCTCCGTGCCGGTGGTGTTGCGGTCGGAAGGTGGCGGCGCGACAGGCGATTGCCAGTGGCAACGCTCGGCGCGCTTCGGGTTGCGAATTCGCCGCCGCTGCCAGCAAGCGGATGCGGTGATCGCCCCGAGTCCCGCGATCGCGACGGAGTTGGCGGAAGCCGGCTATCCGGTGTCGCGAACCTGGCTGGTTCCGAATGGCGTCGCGGTCGACGGACCGCGGAGCGACGCCGCCCGATCGGCGGCTCGCCGTGTGCTGGGTGAAAGCCACCCCGATCTGGCCGCGGTCGATCAATCGCAAATCGCGGTTTACACGGGGAGGTTGCATGAGGCGAAAGGGCTTCGCGATCTGATCCGCGCTTGGCCGGTCGTCCTGCTCCGCTGGCCGCGAGCCCGCCTGTGGCTGATCGGCGACGGGCCCGACCGCGAGGAACTGTTCGAGCTCATCTTGGATCTGGGCTTGCGCGACGCGGTGTTCATGCCTGGCGCGTTTGACGATGTGCAAGATGTGCTCGCCGCGGCCGACGTCTTCGTGCTGCCGTCCTACGAGGAGGGAATGAGTCTGTCGCTGTTGGAGGCGATGGCGCGAGGCGTTCCGGTCGTGGCTTCCGATATTCCCGGCAATCGGCTCCTGGTCGACCATCAGGACCATGGGTTGCTCGTGCCGGTTCGCGATCCCGTGCGGCTGGCGCAGACGATCCACGAGGTCTTCGCTTCGCCCCGTTCGGCCCAACGCCGGGCGCAGCTAGCGCACGATCGGGTCCGCGAACGTTACTCGCTGCGGCACATGGCGGAGACGCATCTCGCGCTGTTCGAAACCCTCATCAGTCGCAAACAGCGCGGCGGTCTCCGCGGAAAGTCTTGACGCCATGCCGCTTCGCATCGTACTCATCATTCCGACCCTTGACCGCTGCGGCGCGGAGAAGCAACTAGCGTTGCTCGCCACCGGTTTGCCGTCCCGCGAGTTCGAGGTGCATGTCTGCGCGTTGACTCGTGGCGGGCCGCTCGAGGCCCCCCTGCGAGCGGCCGGCATTCCTGTGACGGTGATCGGCAAGCGCCGCAAGATCGACCACGCCGCCTATTTCCGCTTGCATCAGTATTTGTGTGACCTGCGTCCCGAGATCGCGCACACTTGGCTGTTCGCGGCCAATTGCTACGGCCGGCTAGCGGCCCGGCATGCTGGCGTGCCGATCATCATCGCGGGCGAACGCTGTGTCGATCCATGGAAACAGTGGCACGAACTGGCGATTGATCGTCTGTTCGCGCGATTCACGCAGCGGATTGTCACCAACAGCGCGGGCGTCCGGGACTTTTACGTGGCCCGTGGGCTGCCCGCCGCGAAGTTCGCCGTGATCCCGAATGGCATCGAACCGCCCCACGGGCCCGTCGAAACCAGGCAGTCGGCCCGCCGGCGTTTGCTAAACGAGCTCGGATTGCCCGCCAGCACCCGCTTCGTGGGCGCGGTCGGACGGCTCTGGCCGCAAAAGCGCTACAAGGATCTGATTTGGGCGGCGGAACTGCTGCGCTGGCCGCACCCGGATGCGCATCTCGTGATTGTCGGCGACGGACCGCAGCGTCGGCGGTTGCACCGATTCACACGGCAAATCGGGATCGCGACCCATGTTCATTTCCTGGGTGCGCGGAACGATGTGCCGCGTTTGCTGCCCGCGCTGGACTGCTTCTGGCTGGCGAGCGGCTATGAAGGACAATCCAACGCGTTGATGGAAGCGATGGCGGCCGGTCTGCCGGTCGTGGTCTCGGATATTCCCGGGAACCGCGATCTGGTGGTGGACGGCGAGTCGGGGTTGTTGGTTCAACCCGGAAACAAATCCGAGTTCGCGCGGCGGACCCGACGGCTGTTCGACGAACCCGAATTCGCTCAAAAGCTGGGTGAGAACGCCCGCCAACGGATGGCGGAAGCATTCTCGCTAACGCGGATGGTCGAACGTCATGCGGCGTTGTACCGGGAGTTGGCCGGCGATATTCGCGCGACTGGAACGCCTGGGTAAGATGCGTCGTCAAGTTCGTTACAGTTTCGAACTTGCAGATTCGATTCGCGTCCAGGTTTGGTCGATAAACGGATAATCGTCGTAACCGCCGTGCATGGAAGGCGCGGCATGTCGCGAAGAAGCGTCTTTAGCGGCTTGACGTTCACGCAAGGAGAATGCTCGTGACGCAACGCGTCCTTCTCGGATCGCTCGTGGCAACGCTGGTGCTCGCAATGCTCGCCGCCGGCCAGGGCTGGGCGGCCGTGCCGAGCGATCAGCTGCTGCCCGCGACCACCAAAGGCTATCTGGCCGTCCCCAATCTCGAAGAACTGACTAAAAAGTTCGACGAGAGCCAACTCGGCCAACTCTGCAACGATCCGCTGATGAAGCCGTTCGCGGACGACCTCAAGCGGCAACTGAATGAGAAACTCACCGACGCTGGCCGCAGCCTCGGAATCTCGATCGACGACCTGTCGAAGATTGTCGGCGGCGAAGTCGCATTCGCCTTGATCCAGCCAGACAACGATCCGACCCAGGCCGCGCGGGTGGTCTACGCGGACACCACGGGCAAGACGGCGGAAACGACCGCGGTCATGGAACGGATCGCGAAAAATCAAATCGCGAAAGGCGCGAAGCGGACGGCGATCAAAGTGGGCGCGATCGAATTGATGGTTTTGGTGCGTCCCAAGCCGAAGGCGACCAAGCCCGCGGCGAAAGACGCCGCCAAAGACGCGGTGGTCGAATCGCTCGAAACGTTTTACCTCCTGCACGACAATCAGTTCGTCGCGGTCGATCATCGGAAGACAGCGTTGGAACTGGCTGGTCGGCTGCAATCGCCCGCCGGCCAGACCTTGGGTTCGATCAAGCCGTTCCAAGTGATCATGGAAAAGTCCGGTAAATCGGCCGGGGGCGTCGCGCCGCATCTGCGTTGGTTCTGCGAGCCGTTCGGCTACGCGACCGCGAACCGTGTCCTTCAAGGTGGACGTCGTCGCCGCGGGCCGGATCTGCTGAAGGTTTTGGGCAACCAAGGGTTCAAGGCGATCCAGGGCCTGGGCGGGTTGGCGACGTTTTCGACCGGCAGCCATGAATTGCTGCATCGGACATTTATCTATGCCCCGGCCGTCCCGAACGCGGAACCCGGCCAAAAGTACTTGCTCGCGGCCCGGATGCTGAACTTCCCGAACGGCGGCGCCCTGCAACCGTTGCCCTGGATTCCGGCGCAACTATCGAACCACATTTCCTTCAATGCCAAGATCAAGGAAGGGTTCGAGTACGTTGGCACCTTGGTGAACGAGTACGCGAATGAACCGGGCGTCTTTGAAGACGTGCTCAACTCGATCAGGGACGATGTCCACGGCCCGCGAGTCGACTTGCGAAAAGAACTGGTGGCGCACGCCGCCGAGCGGGTCACCATCGTGACCGACAACTGGCGGCCCGTGTCGACCAAGAGCGAGCGTTTGATGGTCGCCATTGAGGCCACTCGTCCTGATCTGGTCGCCAAGACCATCGACAAGATCATGGAGTCCGATCCGGACGCCCAAAAGCACATCATCGCCGGCCATACCGTGTGGGAAGTGGTAAACGACGACGCGGATATGCAGGTCGAGGCGATCGTCATCGAGGGGTCGGATTCGCCGACGCCGGTCAGCAGCGACGACAAGGACAAAGATGCCGAGCCGTCGCAACCGCTGATCACCAGTGCCGCCCTCACGGTTGTCAACGGCCACTTGGTGTTCGCGAACAACCTGGACTTCCTTCGCGCCCTGTTGACTCGCACCAAGCCGGCCTCGTTGGCCGAGTCCACCGACTTTGTCGCGGTCACCAAAGCCCTGACCGACCTGGGTTCCGACCAGGACTCGTTCCGGCTCTTCACCCGCACTCACGAAGCGTACCGGGTGAACTACGAGATGATGCGTCGCGGAGAAATGCCTGAAAGCGAGTCGATCACCGGCAAACTGCTCAACCGGATGCTCACGACCGAGTCCGATGATGATGGCCGATCGCAGCAGATCGACGGCTCGAAACTGCCACAATTCGAAACCATGGAAAAGTATCTCGGTCCCGCCGGCGCCTTTGTCGAGTCGGTTGACGATGGCTGGCTGATGGTCGGCTGCCTATTGAAAAAGACGGCGACCGCGAAGTAGTTTCGCGACGTCCTCACATCCAGATTGCGGCCCGAGCGACACGTTGTTCGTCGTTCGGGCCGTTTTTTTTGTTGCGGGGCAACTCCAACTCCGCTAAAGGCCCGGTCCGTGCTCATCGGACCGACCACGGTTCGCTTCTGGGAGGCAAGGCGTTCGTCCCGCGATTTGGCTGGTCGGAGCGATGAACTTGGCTCCGTGGCTTGTTGTCGCCCGCTGTATGAACTTAATCGCTGTAACGGCAGAAGGCCTGGCTGCGGTTTCGCGATGTTTCGCGGTATTGCGCAGTGTACCGCAGCGTTTCGCGGTGTTTTGGAGCGGGCGCGATTTCGAGCGGTTCCGCGAGAATCGCTACAACCCGGCTGGGCGTTATGACCGCCGCTCTGGTCTGGCTCGCAATCCTGGCGAAGGGCGATGTCGTCCGCATTCTCGACGTAGAGTTCCTGTGAAGCCTAACCGTCACACTCTTCGGGCACGGTTGGGCTGCTGTGGATCGAAAATATCGCATGCCGCCATGCGATCTACCCACCAGGAGCCGCGCCTTGGCCAAAGCCTCTCGCAAAATTGCCCGCCTGTCGCTGACTTCAGCGTTGAAATCCAAACGCCCGCTCGGTCCTCGTTCGCGACGCATTCGCGTATTGCGGAACGATGACTTGCCGGCGGCCGATGCGGACCGCGACGGCCGCCGCCGTCTCCCGGTCGACCGTGATCGCGGGTTGCTGGCGGCCGCGAAGTCCGGCGATGACTCGGAATTGGATACCGACTTGGAGGCCGACGGCGATTCGAGAGCCGATTCGAGAGCCGAGACGCGGGCCGATACGCGGGCCGACGATGGGGCCGACGAAGGGGCCGATTCGGAGGACGACGGCGGTTTGGAAGGTGACGCGGATGCTGCGGAACTGGCCTCCCATGGCGATCCCATCGAACTGCTGGAAGATGTCGAACTGGACGGTTTTGCCGAATCGACCGACGACCCGGTTCGCATGTATCTGATGCAGATGGGCCAAATCCCGCTGCTCAATCGCGCGCAGGAGATCGCTTCCGCCAAGGAGATCGAAAGGACGCGAACACTCTATCGCAACATGATGTTGGCGACTGACTATGTGCTGCAGGGGGCGTGCGAGACGCTGGAGCGCGTGATGCGGTGCCAACTGCGGCTCGACCGGACCATCGAGGTCTCGGTGACGAACACGGCGGAAAAGAAAAAGATCATGAAGCGGCTCGGGCCCAATCTGGCCACGCTGCGGCATCTGTTGATTCAGAACCTGCGGGATTATCGACTGGCGATCAGCCGTCGCAACCCCGATGCCGAACGCCGAGCGGCTTGGCGAAGATTGATTCGACGCCGCAACAAGGCCGTGCGGCTGGTCGAAGAGCTGAACTTGCGAACCAACCGGCTGCAGCCGCTGTTCGACAAGTTGATTCAAATCTCGGCGCGAATGGAAGAGCTGCGCGAACTGTTGCGGCTTAGCCCCAACGAGTATCCCGCTGGCGGCCCATCGCCGGAGGACGCCCGGCGCGAATTGCGGTACCTCATGCGAATCACCCTGGAAAGCCCCGCCACGCTCAAGCGGCGGATCGAGCGGACCTTCGCCTACCAACGCGATTACGACGCCGCGAAGCGCGATCTCTCGGCGGGCAATCTCCGACTGGTGGTGTCGATCGCCAAGAAATACCGCAACCGCGGGTTGAGCTTCCTGGACCTCATTCAGGAAGGCAACACCGGCCTGATGCGGGCCGTCGACAAGTTCGAATACGCCCGCGGCTACAAGTTCTCGACCTATGCGACTTGGTGGATCCGCCAGGCGATCACACGGGCGATCGCCGATCAAAGCCGGACGATTCGCGTGCCGGTCCACATGATCGATACGATGAGCAAGGTGCGAGCCGTCGCGCGAGTGCTCACGCAGGAGTTGGGCCGCGAGCCGACTCCCGAGGAAACGGCGGAACGCGCGAAACTGTCGCTCGACGATACCCGCTGCATCCTCAAAATGTCCCGCCAGCCGCTGTCGCTCGATCAGCCCATCGGCGATCACGATGAAAGCTTCTTCGGCGAATTCCTGGAAGATCAGCGGCCTGACGATCCGCTGTACGACACGAATCGGCAGGCTTTGAAGATCCGCATCGAAGAGGCGATGGCCAGCTTGAACTACCGTGAGCGGGAAATCCTTCGCTTGCGGTACGGCCTGGCCGACGGATACGCGTACACGCTCGAAGAAGTCGGCAAGATCTTCTCGGTCACTCGCGAACGTGTTCGGCAAATCGAATCGAAGGCGGTCCGCAAGTTGCAACAACCGTATCGGGCTCGAGCCTTGGCAAGTTTTGTCGAGGGGCTCGAAACGCTGCCGATCCCCGATCCTGAACCGTCCGAAGCATGAGCCCTGGACGTGCCCGTCCCGTGTCCATTCCCAAGCGGTTGACCTTGACTCCGCCAATCGCTTTGCGACACACTTCGCGACAGCGCGGCGGCAGGGATTCGGCTTAAGAGCGGAGCGTGGCCGCCGGAGATGTAACGACGACAGGGAGGTCGGCGATCATGCGGGATTTTCAGTGCTCGACGGCGCGTACGGAGCAAGCTCTAACCGGAGGGCTCGCACGCCGACTCTGGGTCGGAGCGGCAACCGGTTTGGCAGTAGGCTCGTGGGTGGTCGTGCTCGTGTCGGGATGCCAACGCGGGACCGGTGCCGTCCCCCCCGCCGGCCCCACTGCGGCGGTTTCGTCGGGTGCCCCTGCTTCGAGCGATGCGGCCTCTGCTGAAGCAGCTTCGGCCGCCGTGGCGATCGAACCGTCGAACGGCGCTGCGGGACAATTCCAGACGGGGCGGGTGGACGAGCGTTTGCCGCTGCCAAACGCCGAGCCATCGGCAGTGGTCCACGCGTTTTTAGAAGCGAGCCGGGCCGGGCAGGACGACTTGGCCATGGAACTGCTGTCGACCAAGGCGCGTGAGGCAACCGGGCGCGAAGGACTGGCGCTCGATCGCGCTGGCAAGGCGTCCATGGTGTACGAGGTGGGGGCCGCCGAGTTCCCCGCAGAGGACAAGCAGGCGTGCTACGTGCCCAGTATCTGGCGGGAGCCGCGCACGATCGAGCAGTCGTCGGCGGCCGCCGATCTGGCCCAGGCCCCAAACTTAGCCCCATCCGCTGATTCCTCAGCCGCTGATTCCTCAGCCGCTGCGCCATCCGATGTGTCCGCGGGCGATGTGTCCGCGGGCGATGTGTCCGCGGGCGAGGCGGTCCAGGTGACTTGGATTCTGCGTCGCCAATCGGACGGTTGGAGGATCGCTGGCATGGCGACGGCGACGACCGGCGAAGAACCGTTGTTGATCAACTTCGAGGACCCGAGCGATTTGCGGCGGATCAAGGGGGAGGTCTCGGGCGAGCCCTAGTAAGTTTGGAGCGTTGGGGTGGCTCGCAACGAAGTAGCTGTGACGATTATGCAGGGCTCGCCAGGACGGCGAGCCTTCTTTTTTTGGTGGAAACAGGTCGGCTGAGGCAATCGCTGTCCTAGGCTTTGGGTAATTCCGCGAACGAGTATCGGTGATTCATCGGGTCGATTCAAATACCCCAATTTGACATTCAACTCTTGACACCTGCTTTTTTGCTACCTAATCTAGGCTCCCAAGCCACGCAAAGTCCGCATTTTACCTAGCCGTTAAACTCTTGGCAGACAGGGTGCCGAGGCGTTAGCGGTAAGACAGGTCGGATGAGCGAGGAGGAGTAACTCCAGCGGTTCGCCGTCCCAGTTGGAGTTTGGGCAGATTAGGGAAAGGACGGCCGAATTGTGAGTTCGTTCTCGCTTACGCTACCTGTTGGTCATTGGAGGTTTTCGCATGAATCGTTTTGTTGCGTTCGGTATCGCCATGTTCTTCGCCATCGTCGGCATCGCCTTGATCGGTGGTGCGGAACGGCAAGCGGTGGCGGGTCTCCGCAAGTGCCACGGCTGCAGCTGTGACTGCGGCGGCAAGGTCGTTTGCCACACCTGCCATTGCCACGGCCGCTGCCACGGCCGCTGCCATGGCCGTTGCCACGGCAAGTGCGATTGCTCGTGCAAGTGCGACTGCTCGTGCAAGTGCCACGGCCGCCTCTTCAGCCGTTGCCATGGCAAGTGCCACGGCTGCCACGGCTGCTGCGGTGGTGAGAAGGCCGCTCCGGAAGCCGCTCCGGCTCCTGAAGCTGCCCCGGCTCCGGCTGCTGCTCCGCCGGCCCCGAAGGCCTAGTTAGCCGACCAACACATTCGCGGGGTGGGCTCCCTGTGGCCCCCCGCGACTGTAGGTCTTACGTCGAGGGCCTTCCGTTTGCAAAAACGGGGGCCTTTTTTCATGCGCCGTTAGCGCCGCCAGCAAGGGGGGCACGGCTTACCCAAGACCACCTCGCCCCACCACTCGCAGTTGTCCGGCCAAGCCGTTACCATGCGTCGTCATGCCGGCATCGGACATCATCATCAAGGGCGCTCGCGAGCATAACCTGCGCGACGTCGAACTGGTCATCCCCCGCAACCAACTCGTCTGTCTGACGGGCGTGAGCGGTTCGGGGAAGAGTTCTTTGGCCTTCGACACTTTGTTCGCGGAGGGGCAGCGTCGTTACATCGAAAGCCTGTCGACGTTCGCCCGTCAGTTCCTTGGGCAGATGCCGAAGCCCGATGTCGACTACATCGCTGGACTCAGCCCCTCTATTTCGATTTCCCAAAAGTCGGCCGGCAACAATCCGCGATCCACCGTCGGCACGATTACCGAGATTCACGACTATCTCCGCGTGCTTTTCGCCCGCGTCGGCCATGGGTTTTGCCCCCAGTGCGGTCGGCCGATCACCGCCCAAACCCGCGAGCAGATCCTGGAAGGCATTCTCCAGCTGCCGGAGGGAACGCGGTTCTCACTCCTCGCCCCGCTCATTCGCGGTCAGAAGGGCGAGCACCGCGATCTTTTCGCCGACCTGCTCAAGCAAGGGTTTATCCGTGCCCGCGTCGATGGCCGCGTGGTTTCGTTGACCGACGACTTGAAGCTCGACCGGCAGATGCGGCACAACATCGAGGTCGTGGTGGATCGCTTGGCGGTCAAAAGCGACATGCGGGCGCGGTTGGCCGAGGCGGTCGAATCCGCGCTCAAGGTCGGCCAAGGGGTGTTGATCGCCGCGATCGAAAGCGACGGGGAGCGTTCGCCGCGTCCAGATACCTCGGACGGCGCCGACGGGACTGGTGGCGCCACCTTGCTCAACGGACCAGAGGGGCCGGAGGGACCCGACGGGCAAGCGCCGCTCGAGAGGAAGTCTCCTCGGACCGCCTCCAGCACGCCCCGAAAACGCGGCGGAGCTTCGGCCGCCGCCGCTTCGGCTGCGTCTTCTTCGGCTGCGTCTTCTTCGGCTGCCGCTGCTTCGGCTGCCGCTGCTTCGGTTGCGACGTCCGGGTCCCCGATCGCCATGGCGCCCGCGACTCGGGATATCGTCTTTTCCAGCTCGTACGCGTGTACGCCATGCGGTTTGAGTTTTGAAGCGCCGACGCCGCAACTGTTCAGCTTCAACAGTCCTCAGGGCATGTGCCGCACGTGCGACGGGCTGGGAACGATGTTTTCGTTCAGTCCCGAGTTGCTGGTTCCCAACCCGCGGTTGACGTTCAAGGACGGATGCATCGAGCCGATTGGGCCGTGGAAGGAATTGGGCCGCTGGCGACGCCATATTTTCCAGGGTGTCGCCGACACGATCGAGCGGAGGCGGGGCTGGAAAGAGGGCTTGTTGCTCGACACCCCGTGGGAGCGGTTGACTGAAGAGCAACGCGGCGTGTTGTTGTGGGGCACGGGGAACGAGCACATCACGTTCACGTGGCGCAATGGCGACGAGCCGATGAAGTATGGCGGTCATTTCGCCGGCATCATCCCCGAACTGCTCGACCGCCATCGCGGCGCGAAGAGCAAGCCGCTGATCGCGCAAATGGAACAGTACATGACGCACGCCCAGTGCGTCGATTGTCGCGGACAGCGATTATCGCCGCAGGCGCGGTCGGTGCGGATCCCGACGGCCAATCCGCGGTTCGCGACGCTGTCCAATCTGTCGTTGCCGGAAGTGTGCGAGCTTTCGATCCGGGACGCGGTCGAGTTTTTCTCGGAGTTGCGGCTGGACGCGACGCGTGCCCACATCGCGGCGGAAGTGCTGAAGGAGATCCGCGCACGGCTTGGGTTCCTTCTCAATGTCGGACTCGACTACCTCACGCTGGCGCGCACCGCGCCAACGCTTTCCGGCGGCGAATCCCAACGCATTCGCTTGGCCAGCCAGATCGGCGCGGGGCTGGTGGGCGTGCTGTACATCCTCGACGAGCCCTCGATCGGCTTGCATCCACGGGACAACGATCGGCTGATCGCCACGTTGCGGCGGTTGCGGGATCTCGGCAACACGGTGGTCGTCGTCGAGCATGACGAGGACACGATGCGCGCGGCCGATCACCTGATCGACTTCGGCCCAGGTCCCGGGGTGCGCGGCGGCGAGGTCGTCGGGATGGGCGCGGCGGGCGATCTGATGCGCAGTCCGCGCAGCCTTACGGGACAATATCTCTCCGGCGAGCGGCGGATCGAGACTCCGTCATGCCGCCGGCCGCCGACCGACCGCTTCCTGCGGATTCTCGGAGCCGCCCACAACAATCTCCAAAATGTCGATGTCGACATCCCGCTCGGACTGTTCGTCTGCGTGACCGGCGTTAGCGGATCGGGCAAAAGCTCGCTGGTCAACGACATCCTTGTCGAAGCGCTGCGCCGCGATCTCAATGGCGGGCTTGGCAGCCCCGGCCTGCATCGCGCGATTGAAGGACTCAACCACCTCGACAAGCTGATCGACATCGATCAGTCGCCGATTGGCCGCACGCCACGAAGCAACCCGGCGACCTACATCAAGGTGTTCGACGACATTCGCGATTTGTTCGCGCAGTTGCCCGAGGCGAAGAAACGCGGCTACAAACCGGGCCGGTTCAGTTTCAATGTCGCGGGCGGCCGGTGCGAGGCGTGCGAGGGCAACGGCTCCAACCGGCTCGAGATGGACTTCCTCGCGGATGTGTGGGTCGCCTGCCCGGTGTGCGAGGGCCAGCGGTTCAGCCGCGAAACGCTGCAAGTGCGGTTCAAGGACAAGTCGATCGCCGAAGTGCTGGAGATGGATGTCCAGCAGGCGTTGCGGCTCTTCGAAAACGTGCCCCACGTCCGCCACAAACTGCAGACGTTGCATGACGTCGGCCTGGACTACGTCAAGCTCGGACAACCTTCTCCCACGCTGTCCGGCGGCGAAGCCCAACGCATCAAGCTTGCCCGCGAACTGGTCAAGAAGAGCACCGGGCAGACGCTGTACCTGCTCGACGAACCCACGACCGGGCTGCACTTCGCCGACATCGAATTGCTGCTCAAGGTCTTGCACAACTTCGTGGCCGCGGGCAACACGGTGTTGGTGGTGGAGCACAACCTGGATGTGATCAAGACGGCGGACTGGATCATCGACTTGGGGCCGGAAGGCGGTGGCGGCGGCGGTCGCGTGATCGCCACCGGAACTCCCGAGGAGATCGCCCGCGCGGAACACTCTCCGACCGGCCGCGCGCTGGCGAAACATCTGGCCCAAGAGGCCAATCGCCAGGCCAACTCGCTCGCCGCCACGGCCGCGAGCGCCGATGCCGCTTCGCTTCCCCGATCGGCCGCGAACGCCTCTGCGTCGACCGGCATCACGTCGACCGGCATCACGTCGACCGGTATCACGCCTGTCGCCGCGCCGGTGATCAGCCGCGAATTGATTGTGCGGGGCGCCCGGCAGCACAACCTTAAGGGCGTCGATGTGCGGATCGAACGCGATCGCATGACGGTGTTTTGCGGTCCGAGCGGTTCGGGGAAAAGTTCGTTGGCGATGGACACGATTTACGCCGAGGGGCAGCGGCGTTACGTCGAGAGCTTAAGCGCCTACGCCCGCCAGTTCGTCGCGCAGATGCAGAAGCCGCAGGTGGAGCATATCGACGGTTTGTCGCCGGCGATTGCCATCGAGCAGAAGAATCTGGGGCACACGCCGCGTTCGACGGTTGGCACGGTGACGGAAATCTACGATTACCTGCGAGTCCTCATGGCGCGGTTGGGGACGCCGCACTGTCCAGCGTGTGATGTGCCGATCGGGACTCAGACGGCCGATCAGATCGTCGACAAGTTGATGGCGCAACCGGCGGGCACGCGCATGTACTTGCTGGCGCCGTTGTCCGTGGAAGTCGGCCAGCGCTACGACACGCTGTGGGATGAGTTGAAGGCGTCGGGCTTCATCCGTGTGCGGATCGATGGCCAGACCCATTCGCTCGACAATCCGCCCGAGATTGACCGGCGCCGTCAGCATCGTGTCGAAGTGATTGTCGACCGCGTGGTGATCCAACCGCAGTCGCGATCCCGCATCGCGGACAGCGCGGAAAAGACGTTGGCGCTCGGCAAGGGCGTGCTCGGCGTCGCCTATCCGCAGGACGAGGTGCCCGAAGCGCGGTGGGAAACGGCCGTGCATAGCCAGCATTTGGCGTGCGACCAATGCGGTCGAAGTTTCGAACCGCTCACGCCGCACAGTTTTTCCTTCAACACCGCGCTGGGTTGGTGTCCGGCATGCGAGGGGTTGGGACAACAGCGGGGCGCGAATCCGCTGGCGTTGGTCCGCGATCCGAAGATGACGTTGGCCGAAGGCGCCTTATTGCTTTGGCCGTCGCTCGACCGGTCGGTCTCCCGCGCCATGTTGGAGTCGCTCTGCCGTGGCACGGGTCTGCCGCTGGACACGCCCTTCGAGCAACTCAACGCCCGAGCTCGCCGAGTGCTGCTGCACGGGGCGGGCGAGGAATGGTTCCCAGTCGCCGGTCCGCCCGCCTTCCGATTTCAATTCAAAGGTTTGTACCCGGCTCTGGAAGAGGCGTCGAACTTGGCGCCCGGCCTGCGTTCGCAACTGGAACAACTGGTGGCTGAAGTCGAGTGCTCCGTGTGTGGCGGCAGCCGCCTGCGCGACGACGCCTCGGCCGCCCGCTTCCACGGACAGACGATCGACGACATCTGCCGACAGCCGCTTGGCAAACTTTACAAGCAGCTCCAAGACTGGAAGCTGTCCGCGCGGGAACGCAAAATCGCCGGCGAACTGCTGCGCGAGATCCGCGGCCGCGTCGAATTCCTCGTCGACGTCGGACTGGAGTACCTGAGTTTATCGCGAACCGCCGCGACGCTTTCCAACGGCGAGGCGCAGCGAATTCGACTCGCCAGCCAACTCGGCAGCGGCTTGTGCGGCGTGCTCTACGTCTTGGACGAACCGACGATCGGCTTGCATCCGCGCGACAACCGCCGCCTGCTCAACGCGCTCCACAAGCTCCGCGATCTCGGCAACACGTTGATCGTCGTTGAACACGACAAGGAAGTGATCGCCGAATGCGACTACCTTTGCGATTTCGGTCCCGGCGCCGGCAAGCTGGGCGGTGAAATCGTCGCCAACGGCTCGCCCGCCCAATTGACGACACAGCCGCGATCGCTCACCGGTCCCTACCTCAGCGGCGCCAAAGCGCTGGCCGTGCCAAATAACCGCCGCGTCACCTTGGCCGCTCCCGCGTCGAGTATGACATCAGGCATGGCGACAGGTGCCGCGTCGAGCGTGGCCGCTGCCGATGCGGCGTCGGACGCCGCCGGCGGGAAGGCGTCCAAGGCATCGAAGAGCGCGAAGAAAGCGAAAGCGGCCAGCGAACCGATGCCCGCCACCGCTCCCCGCGTCGCTCGCGGCAAGAAAGCAGCGGACAAGGCCGCGGAACTGGCGGCACAGCAAGCGGGGGAACAGGCGGGCGAGTTAACCGTCCGGGCGAACGATCCGCACGGCGTCGCCGCGTTTCATTCGCCGCCAGCAGCGATGCCGGAGGCGATCGACCCGGCGGCGCTGGTCGCGCGGTCTCGAACGGCCACGAACACATGGCTGACGCTGGAGGGTGTGCGTCACAACAACCTAAGAAACATCACCTTGCCGATTCCGCTTGGCACCCTGACGGCGATCACGGGCCCGAGCGGCAGCGGCAAGAGCAGTTTGATCGAGGATGTGTTGTACGCGGCGCTGGCCCGCAAGCTCCATCGCGCGAATGTGACGCCCGGTTCGCATGACAAGCTCTGCGGGCTCGAGCATATCAACAAGGTGATTCGAGTCGACCAGCAGCCGTTGGGCAATTCGCCGTCGTCCAATCCGGCGACGTTCACGGGCGTCTTCGAACTGATCCGGCAACTCTACTCGCAATTGCCGGACGCGAAGGTTCGCGGCTACACGGCTCGCCGCTTCAGCACCAACGTGCCCGGCGGGCGGTGCGAGGTCTGCGAGGGGAATGGACAGCGTCGGATTGAAATGCATTTCTTGCCGGACGTCTGGGTGGAGTGCGAGACGTGTCGGGGACGCCGCTTCAATCCCGAAACGCTGGGAGTCGCCTATCGCGGCCATTCGATCAACGATGTGTTGAATCTGACTTGCGGCGAAGCATTCAAGCTCTTTGAAAACATTCCGAAGATCCGCCGGATTCTCGCGACGCTGTGCGACGTGGGACTGGACTACCTGACGCTGGGGCAAGCCGCTCCGACCCTGTCTGGCGGCGAAGCGCAGCGCGTGAAGCTGGCCGCGGAACTGTCCCGGCCCGACACGGGCCGCACCCTGTATCTGCTCGATGAACCGACAACCGGTCTGCATTTCGAGGACATCGCGCGGTTGCTCGATGTGATGCACCGCTTGGTCGACCTGGGCAACACGGTGGTGGTGATCGAGCACAACCTGGATGTCATCAAGCAGTGCGACTGGGTTGTCGACTTGGGCCCCGAAGCGGGCGCGGACGGCGGCCGCGTGGTCGCGGTCGGAACGCCCGAGGAAATCGTGCGGCAGGCCGCCGCTGGCGGGCTCCGATCGCACACCGGCGAGGCGTTGCGGCCGGTGCTCGAAGCGGGACCGCTGGTCCCGCGGCGCACGCCGCCCTCCGCCGACGCTCCGCGGGCCGGCGATGTGGAAATCGAAGAAATTGGACGCGACGCGCGGATGCCGTGGGAGCTCGATGGCCGCAAGTGGCACACCCGCGATCGCGTGGGCCGGTCGGGCGAACCGTGCCGCTGGGACGGTCAAATCCTGGCGTCGGTGGTCGATCGCATCCACGACGCGGGCGAGTTCGACGAGACGAACTGGAAGGAACGCAGCGTCGTCGAGATCACCGGCAAAAAGAAGAGCGATGGCTGGTTCTTCCATGCGATCACGGGCGAAACGTGGCTGCTCAAGATGAAGTTCCGCGTGGCCCGCAGCACGTTCCAACGCCAGTCGCTGCTCGAACGCATCCAACTCAAGCCGCTTAACGACATGCCCGATTTGCCGATTTACGGCAACGAACCGCGGGTGAAATGCAACAACCTGGGCGGACCGTGGCAAGAGGTCGAAGTCCGCGTGCATTCGCTCGAGGAGATCGACACGCCCGAATTCTGGACGTTTGTCGAAGAAGCGGTGCGCGGCTTTTTCACCCAAACCCAGCGGGCCGCCCAAAATCCCGAAGACGCCATGCCGTGGAAGGTGCTCGGCCAAAAATGGCACTTCCTCCGCAAAGGTTTCCCGCCGGGAAAGAAAGTGCTCTGGGACGAAAAGGTGCTCGAAGCGCTGTGCGAACGCCTGTCGCGAGCCGCTCCGGGCGGCCAGTTCCTGTGGAATAACCAGCAGTTGGTCCATTACATTCCCGCGAACCGCCACGAGCCCTGGGCATCGCTGCTCACGAAACGCGTGGAGGCGCTGACGCTCGTGCTCCACGGGCCCAAAAACGCGATCGCCCTCGGACGCATCGCCTCGCTCGGGTGCGACCGCGAACTGGACGGCGGCGATCCTCGCCACGACAAAATCCGGATCCGCTTCCGCACGCTGGAAGACCTCGATCGCGGCGACCTCGACGCGCTGCTGGAAGAACACCTCGCCGCGAGCGCCACCCCGGGCTGATGGTCGCGCTGGGCTGAGGGGCGCGCATGGCTGATTGGCGGTGGCGCTTGCGGAGCGTTATGCTTTCCCCTGCGTTTCGCGGTTCCGTTCGCCTGGGTTCGCGCCGGGCGTCTTATCCTCCAGGAGTTTGTTCATGCCGCCAAAATCTTCGTTGATGGATCGCCGCCGCTTTCTCGGCGCCGCCGCTGCCGGGGCCGCCGCCAGCGCCGCGTTTGCTGCGCCCACGATCGTTCCCAGTTCGGCGCTGGGCCGCGACGGGGCAGTGCCCCCCTCCGAACGCGTGGTGGTGGGCGGGATCGGCATTGGCAACCGCGGCACCTACGACCTAGGGTGCTTTCTCGAGCAGAAGGACGTTCAGTTTGTCGCCGTATGCGATGTGAAGCAGTCGCGGCGGACGGCGGTGAAGAAAATCGCCGACCAGCATCACGGCAATCAGGACTGCCAAACCTATCGCGACTTCCGCGAACTGCTCGACCGGTCCGACATCGACGCGGTGCTGATCGCGACCGGCCCCAATTGGCACGGGGCGGCCGCGATGTACGCCGCGAAGGCCGGCAAGGACATGTATTGCGAAAAGCCGTGTACAAAAAACATCGCCCAAAGCTTGATCCTGAAGGAGACGATGCGTCGCACGGGACGCGTGTTCCAGGCGGGAACCCAGCGGCGCAACTTGCCGCATTTCGCCTTCGCATGCGAGTTGGCCCGCACCGGCAAGCTCGGAAAACTCACCAAGGTCTACGCCCACCCGGCCGGCATGCAGGCGATGACCAGCGGTTGGTTGCCGCTGGAAACCGAGCCGCCCAAGGATGTCGTCGATTGGAACCTGTACCTGGGACCGGCCGCTTGGCGTCCGTTCAATCCGAAACTGCTCGACGGTTTCAACTTCGAGAAGGGCGGAGGACTGGTCGGCGGCGGCGTGCTCGAATGGGGTTCGCACTGCGTTGACCTCTGCCAATGGGCCGTCAACGATTGCCTGCCGCCGGTGGAATACAACCCGCCCGTGAACGGCGAGTTAGTCGCCCGCTACGAGAATGGCGTGCAGTTGATCTACCGCGAAAAGGGTTGGATTCCGCTCGGTTCCTGCCCTGTCCGTTTCGAAGGCGAAAACGGCTGGATTGAAACGGGCGACAGCGGCAAGTTTGTTCTCAGTTCCCCCGAACTGCTCGCCGGCCGCTCGGTCGCCGAAATCGGCGGCTACCCGGCCACCTACCACGTGCGTGACTTCCTGGACTGCGTGAAATCGCGGCGCCAACCGAAGGGCAATGCCGATGCCGCGTGCAACGCCCATATCGCGTGCCACGCCGCCAACATCGCGCTCTACTTGAACCGCCAAGTCAAGTTTGACAACGCGACCAACACGTTCCCCGGCGACGAACCCGCCAACCGACTCCTCGGAGAAGCGCTCCGCGAACCGTGGCGCCTGTAACCGCCCCGAAGAACAAAATCGCCGCGGCACACGACACGGTCCCGGCAAACACCATCGCGCCGCAGCGATCATGCCGACGCGATCATGCCGGCGCGATCATGCCGGCGCGATTCCGCCGGCGCCAACGATTCGAGGCCATCGCTCCGGGCGTCCTCGATTCGGCGCCCGAGCAATTCCGGCCGTGGCCAGGCGCGTCGCGTCTCCCCCAACCCGCTTTTTTTCAGGAAACTTATTCATGACTTTGTTTCGTCGTCTTTCCCGCCGCATGGCGCCCGTCCTGCTCGCTTCGAGCGTGGCGATCGCGCCGGCCGCTCTCACGTCAACCGTCTTCGCGCCATCGGCGTTCGCTCAAGAGAAACAAGACAAGGAAGCGAGCCTTCTGGCAATCCTCGCTGGCGACTCGGCGCCTGCCGAGAAGGCGCTCGCTTGCAAACAATTGGCCGTGCATGGCAGCGAGGCATCGGCGTCGGCACTCGCCAAGCTGCTCGCCGATCCACAACTCGCATCGTGGGCTCGGATCGCGCTGGAGGCGATTCCCGGCTCGGCCATCGACGAGGCGCTCCGGAAGGCGGCGGAACCGCTGGAAGGGGATTTGCTCGTTGGCACGCTCAACTCGATCGGTGTCCGCCGCGACGCCGGCGCGGTCGATCTGCTTGCGGGTCACTTGGCCAAGGCGAAGGCCGCGCCGGACGCCGCCGCCGCCGCCGCGGTCGCGCTAGGCCGAATTGGCAATGATGACGCGTCGAAGGCGTTGCGGGCCGCGTTGATGGCGGCCGAAGCGCCGGCCGCCGCGCGGTCGGCGATCGCCGAGGGCTGCGTGCTGGTCGCCGAGCAGCGGCTTGCCGGCAAGAAAGCGGTCGAAGCGGCGACGCTGTACGACGAAGTGCGTCAAGCGGAAGTCCCGCTGCCACGCCGCCTCGAGGCAACTCGGGGCGCGATCCTGGCGCGGCTCGCCGCCGGCCCCGACGCCGAAACCCGGCAGTCAGCCGCCATGGCGCTCTTGGTCGAGCAGTTGCGGTCGCCGGAGACCGCTCGCTTCCGACTTGGCTTGCAAGTGGTTCGCGAAATCCAGAATGCGTCGATTGCCGAGTTGCTGGCGGCGGAACTTGAACGAGCGTCGGGCGACCGCGCGCCGCTCGTGCTGCTGGCGTTGGCCGATCAAGCGGGACCGGTCGCGCTGCGAGCGGTTCGCCAAGCGGCGGAAAGTGGCAAGAAGGAGTTGCGGGTCGCCGCCTTGCGTTCCCTGGGACAAGTTGGCGACGCCACTTGTCTCGACTCGCTCGTTGCGAACGCCGCCGATGCGGACGCCGCCGTGGCCTCCGCCGCGCGGTCCGCGCTGGTCGAGATTTCCGATCCCAAGGTGAATGACGCGTTGGTGGCCCGGTTGGCGAAGGCCGACGCCAAGAGCTATCCGGTGTTGATCGAGGCGATTGGGGAACGGCGAATCGACGCCGGTCCGACACTGGTTGCCGCGTTGGATCATCCGAACGCCGCCGTTCGCGCCGCCGCGCTCACCGCGCTCGGCAACACCGTCACTCCCGCCAAATTGCCGCTGCTCGTCGCGGCTGCCGTGAAACCGAAACGAGCCGAGGACGAACCGATTGCGCTGCGAGCGTTGCAGACCGCGTGCGTGCGGATGCCGGATCGCGAGGCGTGCGCGACAACGCTGGCCGAGGCGATGGACGCCGGCAACGTCAACACGAAGGTGGCGTTGTTGCCGGTGATCGCGGCGGTGGGCGGCACGCGGGCGCTCGCGGCGGTGAACGCCGCCGCCAAGAGCAGCGACGACAAACTGCAGGACGCTTCCACGCGGTTGCTTGGCGAATGGTCGACGATCGACGCCGCGCCCGTGTTGCTCGATCTGTCCAAGTCGGCGCCGGGCGAAAAATATCGCACGCGCGCCTTGCGCGGCTACATCCGTATCGCTCGCCAGTTCGTCATGCCCGAGCCCCAGCGATTGGAAATGTGCCAGCAGATTTTGGCCGCCACCTCCGCGAAAGCCGAACGCGGCATGGTGCTGGAAATCCTCAAACGCTATCCGAGCGTCGGCACGCTGCAGTTGGCTTCGCGGCTTAGCGACAGCGCCGACCTGAAAGAGGACGGCCGGGCGGCCGTTGTCGCGATCGCCCAGAAGCTTGGCACCGCCGGCCCTCAAGTGCTCGAGGCACTGAACAAGGCGGGAATGGAAAAGGCCAAGGTGGAGATTGTGAAGGCCCAGTATGGCGCCGGTTCGTCGTGGAAGGATGTGACGGCGATTCTGCGCAAGCAAGCGGGCGACTCGCGGCTCATCATTCTCGAAGGCGGCGTGTCGAACGCCGGATTGGGCGGCGACCCGGCGCCCGGCCAGGTCAAACAGCTCAAGGTCCAGTACCGAGTGAACGGGAAGGACGCGGAGGCGTCGTTCGCCGAGAACTCGTTGGTGTTGTTGCCCCAGCCTAAGTGATTCCGCCATGACGACGCGCCGCGAATTCCTTGCCGTGACCACCGCGACCGCGATGCTCGCCAACTCGCCGTCTTTGCCGCTCGCAGGAGCGGCGGCCGGCGAGGTGGCCGGAGCGGCGACCGCAGCCAAACCCGCACCGCCAGCCGCCACGGCGGCTCCAGCGGTGCCGCCGCCTTCCGTTCAACCCGTGCTGTTGGCGGTCGCGGCGCCCGTGGCCGGCGGCGATGCTCGGCGGCCTGTGGTGATCTCGACTTGGCGTCACGGATTGGCGGCAAATGCCGCCGCCTGGAAGATCCTCGCCGGCGGCGGTCGCGCGTTCGACGCCGTCGAGGCGGGGGTACGGGAGAGCGAAGCCGACCCGCGGGTGACCAGCGTCGGCTATGGAGGCTTTCCCGACCGCGACGGCGTGGTGACACTCGACGCGTGCATCATGGATGAACGGGGCAATTGCGGCGCCGTGGCTGCCCTGGAACGGATCAAGCACCCGATCTCCGTGGCTCGACGCGTCATGGAGAAGACGCCGCATGTCATGCTGGTGGGACGCGGGGCGTTCGAGTTCGCGGTGGCTCAGGGGTTTCCCCAGGAAAACCTGCTGACCGAGGAATCGCGCAAAGCGTGGGAGGAATGGAAGAAAACCCGCGACCGCGAGTTTCGGCCGAAGATCAACAGCGAAAATCACGACACGATCGGCATGGTGGCGATCGACGCGCAAGGCAACCTGTCTGGCGCTTGCACCACAAGCGGTCTGGCGTGGAAACTGCCGGGACGAGTTGGCGACTCGCCAATCATCGGAGCCGGCCTGTACGTGGACAACGAGATCGGCGCCGCGACCGCGACCGGGATGGGCGAGGCGGTGATCCGAGCCGTCGGCAGCTTTCTCGTCGTCGAATTGATGCGCCAGGGCCACTCGCCCGCGGATGCGTGCCGCTTGGCAACCGAGCGGGTCATCGCGAAGAACCCGGGCTGGCGCGACTTGCAAGTCGGCTTCGTGGCGATCGATAAAGGAGGCCGAGTTGGCGCGTACTGCATTCAACCCGGTTTCGACTACGCCGTGCAAGACGCGGCGGACGGCGCTCGACTCATTCCTTCGCCAAGCCGTCTAGGATGAACCAGGGAACGGGGCCAGTGCCGCGACCAGGAGCGCCAGTGCCACCGCCCATGCCAGTGCCGCGACCAGGAGCGCCGGTGCCAACGCCAGCGCCGGCGCCAATGCCGGTGCGGATGCAAGTGCCTGTGTCGCGGCCGCGAGTGCGGCTAGAGATTTGCATTGACCGGTTGGAGTCGGCGATTGCCGCCCGCGACGGTGGCGCGGATCGGATCGAGATTTGCGGCGCGCTGGCATGTGGCGGCGTGAGTCCTGGGCCCGGACTGGTGACGGCCTGTCTGGAACTCGCGCCGTTGGAAGTCATGGTGATGGTTCGGCCGCATGCCGGCTCGTTTGTCTACTCGGCGTTCGACCTCGCGGTGATGGAACGAGAAATCGAGTGGGCTCGACGCGTTGGCGCGCACGGCGTCGTGTTTGGAGCCTTGACGCCTGATCGTTGTGTGGACCGCGCGGCATGCCGCCGTTTGCTCGACGTGGCTGGACCGATCGCCACGACGTTTCATCGAGCGTTCGATCTGACACGCGACCCGCGGGAAGCGCTGGAGGTGTTGAGTGAACTCGGAGTGGCACGGGTGCTCAGTTCCGGCCAAGCCACAACAGCCTTGGAAGGGGCCTCGCTGTTGCGGGGCCTGGTCGAGCAGTCAGCGGGACGAATCGCGGTGATGCCGGGAGCGGGCATTACGGCTGGGAACGTGGCGCGATTGCTGACAGAGACGGGCGCGGGGGAACTTCATGCAAGCGCCAGT
>CAIXSC010000432.1 GCA_903921945.1 uncultured Planctomycetaceae bacterium | reverse complement strand
TCTAATCGCTTGACCGGGTGTGCGATCGAGGTTCATCGGCACCTTGGGCCGGGACAAAAAACTGGCCTCAAACGCTTCGTTCTCCTTGCTCTTCGTGCTCTTCGTGTGCTTCGTGGTACACCGATAGCTGAGCCCGCTTGTCTGCCACGGGAACATGCCACGCGTAGAAACGCTGACGATCGGTCTCTGAATGCCCTGCGACACCGGTAACGCAACATCAAAATCCGCATCGGTTTATGGAATATTGAACGGCATTGGCGGTAAACGCATCCACCGGCGGTAAACGAATCAACCAGCGGAAAACGAAGCCATTGGCGGTGAACGAAGCCATCGGCGGTGAAGGAAGCCATCGGCGGTGAACGAAGATGGCGGCAGGCTGCCTCCTTTTCCCGTCATCGCGGGCGATATACTGGCGGCCGGTTCTTTCAGCCCTTTTTGCCTTGAACGGAGCGACTCGCGATGAACTCCCGTGCCCCATCCCCGATCGACACCGGTTCGCTCTCGCGGCGACGCTTCACGGCTTCGGCGCTTTCGGCGATCGCGGGCTGGACTGGTGTCAGCTGGACTGGTGCCGACTGGACTGGCACGAGCCGGACTGGCACGAGCCGGACGGGCACGGGTGGGTTGGTCCGCCAGGGAATCGCGCGGGGCGATGACGATCCCCGGCCGCGACGCCGGAATTTGAAGCTGGGTTACGACAACTTCGCGGTCCGCGCCATGGGGTGGAAGGCCCCGGCACTCATCGAATACGCCGCCAAGTTGAAGACCGATTCGCTGTTCATCTCCGACCTCGACGCCTTCGAAAGCCTCGAAACCCCGTACCTCCAGTCGCTCCGCGCGAAAGCCGCCGACCGCGGCCTGCAGATCCACGTCGGCACGTGGAGCATCTGTCCGACCTCGACCACGTTCCGCAAAACGTGGGGGACCGCCGAAGAGCACCTGGCGCTGGGCCTGCGAGTCGCGAAAGATCTTGGCTCGCCGGTCCTTCGTGTCATTCTTGGGAACGGCGGTGACCGCGCCACACCTGGTGGAATCGAAGCCCGGATCGCCGACACCGTCAAAGTCTGCCGCGCCTGTCGTAGCCAGTCGCTCGACTTGGGCGTCAAGATCGCCGTCGAAAACCACGCGGGAGACATGCAAGCCTGGGAACTCGTGGAACTCATCGAAGCCGCCGGCAAAGATTTCGTCGGCGCCAATATCGACTCGGGCAACGCCGTCTGGACGTTCGAGGACCCGCTTGCGAATCTCGAACAGCTCGGCCCCTACGCCCTGACGACGAGCCTGCGGGATTCAGCGATCTGGGAGAGCGAGAAGGGAGTGACCGTCCAGTGGACCGCGATGGGCGACGGATCTATCGACTGGAACGCGTACTTCGACACCTTTGAAAAACTGTGCCCGAACGTGCCTGTTCACATCGAAACCATTTCCGGCTTCAACCGCGAACTCCCGCTGTGGACGCCCGACTACTGGAAAAACTGGCCCCGAGCCCGTGCCCGCGACCTCGCCCGCTTCCTCCCCATCGCTCGCCGCGGCCAACCCCGCCCCGCCTGGGCCCCGCCCGCCGGCACCGACCGCAAAGAAGCGGAACGCCAGTACCAACTTGACCAAATCGAACGCAGCCTGAGTTTCTGCCGCGAAAAGCTGGGAATCAGGCCCTGAAAAAAATGGCCGATAACCTTTTCCATTGACCGGCGCGGATACGATGATCTAGGATGCTGTCGTGACTTCCATTTCAAGCGGTGCGGAGGCTTAGGCGATGCTGTCGATTCCTGGACAACCGGGCAAGGATGTGTGCGACCGTCATCTCGGAGTGACTCGACGCGATATCCTGCGGGTCGGCGGCTCCGCGTTCCTCGGCATGTCCCTGGGGCAGATGCTGCAATTGCAAGCGACCCAAGCGGCCGAAAACAGCTCGGCCGGCGGCCCTGGCTGGAACAAGGCGAAGAGCGTCATTCTGGTCTATCTGCAAGGCGGCCCAAGCCATCTCGACTTGTGGGATCCGAAAGACAACGTTCCCGACAATGTCCGCAGTCCATTCAAACGCATCGGGACCAAGGTGCCCGGCATGGACGTGACGGAACTGCTGCCGAAAATCGCCCAGGTCACCGACAAGCTGACCATGGTGCGTTCGATGAGCTATACGCCGGTCGGATTGTTCAACCACACCGCGGCGATCTATCAAATCCACACCGGCTACACGGCGGACAAGGTCAGCCCGTCGGGCCAGTTGGAACCGCCCACGCCCAAGGACTTCCCCAATTTTGGCTCGAACATCATCCGGCTGAAGCCGCCGACGGTGCCGATGTTGCCGTTCGTCATGCTGCCTCGGCCGCTGCAAGAGAGCAACGTGGTGAACAAGTCGGGCACCGCCGGCTTTCTCGGCCGGCAGTTCGATCCGTATTACCTGTTCCCGCCCGGTGACGACATGGACATGGACAAGATGTCCAAGATTCGGATCGACGACCTGAAACTCCGGCCCGAAGTCACCGAAAACCGGCTCGAACGCCGCGCCCGACTCCGCGACCTCATCAACCGCGGCATGCCCGAAGTGGACGAGGCGGTGAAGAAGTACGAATTGAACAAGTACTACGAGACGGCGATCGACTTGGTCGTTTCGGGCCGCGCTCGCGACGCGTTCGACCTGACCAAGGAAAACGACGCGATGCGGGAACGGTACGGACGCAACACGTTCGGCCAAAGCTGCTTGCTCGCCCGTCGCTTGGTCGAGGCGGGTACTCGAGTGGTCGAAGTGATTTGGCCCAAAGTCGCGAACTCGGACAACCATTCGTGGGACGTCCACGTCGGCCTCGGCGACCGCATGCGGAAGCAATCCGGCCCGATGCTCGATTCGGGCCTCTCGGCGTTGATTTCCGACTTGGACGAGCGCGGTATGCTCGACGACACCCTGGTTGTGGCGATCGGCGAATTCGGCCGCAGTCCACAACGTGGCGTCAGCACCTCCGGTAACTCGAATTCCGACGACGGCCGCGATCACTGGCCCTACTGCTACACCGCCATCGCCGCCGGCGCCGGTATCCGCCGCGGGTTCGTCTACGGCAAGTCCGACCAAACCGGCTCGGCGCCGCTCGAAACCCCAGTCCACCCCATCGAGATGCTCGCCACGGTCTATCACGCGGTCGGTATCGATCCGATGACGATCGTCTACAACCACCTGAACCAACCACGGGAACTGGTCAAGGCCGCGCCCGTGACAGGGTTGTTCGCTTAAGACGTTGTTCGCCGAAGCAGTCGTTCGCCTGGGACGTCGTTCGCCTGGGACTTGCTCCGGAGTGCCAAGGCCATGACCGGAGCGAGGAACCACGAAGGTCTCAACAGACACGCACGCCCACGAGAACACGGTGGCTGCGTTTCGGGGAGATATTGTGTCGTTCGCGGTTTGAATCTCGCCGAGTAATTGCCGTCTTGGGTGCGAAATCAGGACGACGTAGGAATTCGTTTTTCGGCGCGGGTGATCGTGCAACCCGCGGCGGGACGTCGCGATGATTCGATTCTTCCAGCAGCGTTGGTTCTTGATCCTGCTGGCCGTGACTCTAGTGATCGGTTTCAGTGGCGGGTCGCGCCTGGGGCCGATCGCCGATTGGAAGTGGCTCCGCGACGCTGATGTCGCGGCGGTGCTCTTTCTCATGGCGTTGCCGCTTGAGGCGTCCGCGATCTATCGCGTGATTCGCCGGCCGCTCGCGCCGCTCGTGGCTGTCTTCGTGACCTTTGGCCTGTTGCCGCTCATCGCGTGGGGTGTTTCCTTTCTCTTGACCGGCGGCCAGGGGCCTGGGCTGTTGATCGCCGCCGCCACACCCTGCACGGTTGCCTCGGCGGCCGTGTGGACGCGCCGAGCGGGCGGCAACGACGCGGTCGCAACCATGGTGACCGTCGTCACGAACGGCCTGTGCTTCCTCATCACGCCACTCTGGCTATGGGTGTTTCTCGGCCAGGGCGTGCAGTCCGAAGAACTTGAATTCAAAACGGCCGTATGGCAACTTGGACGTCTGGTCGTCGCGCCGATGATCGTCGGACAACTGGTGCGCCTCATCCCTTGGGTGGCCCGCGAAGCGACCCGTCATCGACTGCTGCTCGGCATCCTCGCTCAGTGCGGCATTTTGTACATGGTGCTGGTGGGCTCGGTGCAGACCGGTCGGCAACTCGAACAAGCGGCCGCCCGCGAGTCCCTGGCGGCAGATACGGAATCGACTCGCGGAACTTCGCCATCCGTCGCGGCATCGCCTGTGGCTGGCGCGGGGCGGTCACCGGGGCTGGTCGACTTCTTGCTGATGTTGGCGGGTGTGTCGTTCGTTCACACCACGGCGTTGGGACTCGGGTTGCTGTTGGCGCGGTGGTGCCGGTTATCGCGAGAGGATCAGATCGCCGTTGGGTTCTCCGGCAGTCAGAAGACGCTGATGATCGGCTTGAAGGTGGCGTTGGACTATCAGATCAGCATCTTGCCGATGGTGACGTTTCACGTCGCTCAGTTGCTGATCGATACGCTGATCGCCGATCGGATGGCGCGGCGGACGGCGGAACTTGCCAGTCGCGCCGCCGAGCGGTCGGGGCTGGAACCCCGGAATGTTATTGACTCGCCCTCGCGCCCGTCTTAGCTTATCCACAGGCGTCGATGATTTGACGCTCGGACACGGTCATCCCCGGCCGTTTCCGTTCGAGTCCCACCTACCAACTCGACATGCCGAGTTCGCGCGGACCCCAATCCGTTCGCAAGGCGGCATGAAAGATGCGGGGCCTGTCCCCCAGGCTGCGCGGATCCAGGAGTCGCACGCATGAGTCGGCGAGAACTCGCTGGCGGATCGTTCCGTCATCGCTTGGGGTTGTTCGCGATCGCGCTCGGTTTGGTCGCGTGGTCGGCGGACGCGTCCGAAGCCGCTGATCCGTTTTCCGTGCGGATTGATCAATTGGTGGAGGCGGCCGGACCGGGTGGACTGGCGCCGCTTGCCAACGACGCCGAGTTCCTTCGGCGCGTGTCGCTCGACCTCGCGGGCCGCATTCCGACCGTCGCCGAGACGCGCGCGTTTCTGGATGACGCGTCGCCGGAAAAACGTGTCGCGCTCGTGGATCGCCTGCTGGCCAGTCCGCAGCACGCCCAGCACATGGCAACGTTGTTTGACATTGCCCTGATGGAGCGGCGGGCGGACAAGTCGATTCCGGCCGTCGAATGGCGGAAGTATTTGGTCGAATCGTTCTTGGCGAACAAGCCCTGGGACACCTTGGCCCGGGAAATCCTGGCCTCCGACGGCTCCGACCCGAACCTGCGGCCGGCCACCAAGTTTTACCTCGACCGCGATGGCGAGCCGAATCTGTTGACCCGCGACATCAGCCGCGTCTTCTTCGGCATGGACGTTCAATGCGCCCAGTGCCACGATCATCCGCTGATCGATGATTACCTGCAGCGGGACTATTACGGCGTGTTCGCGTTTCTCACGCGCAGCTTCGTCTTCACCGACAAGAAGGACAACAAACAAGTGTTCTTCGCGGAGAAGGCCGACGGCGAAGCGAAGTTCACGTCGGTGTTCACCAAGGTGGCGGGCCAAACCGGCCCGCGCGTCCCCGGCGGCGATTACGTCGTCGAGCCGGTGTTTGCCAGAGGCCAGGAGTACTCGGTGGCCCCGGCGGACAACGTTCGCCCCGTTCCAAAGTACAGCCGGCGGCAAGAACTGGCGCGTCAAGCGACGCTGCCCGACAATCGTCAATTCAGCCGCAACATCGCGAACCGGTTATGGGCGGTGATGTTGGGTCGCGGGCTGGTCGAGCCGGTGGACCTGCATCACTCGGGAAACCCTCCGACGCATCCGCAACTGCTCGAATTGCTGACCGACGAGATCACGGCACTGAAGTTCGACATGCGATCGTTCTTGCGCGGGATCGCGTTGTCGCGAACGTATCAACGTGGTTTCGAGTTGCCGGCGGCGTCTGTGGACCCGGCGGCGACCGCCCAGCAACTCGCGGCGATTGAAGCCGAAGTCAAGCAGTTGGAGGCGGCCGCGAGCGAGCGGCAGGCGGCTTGGGCCGCGGCGAGCAAGGCGCGCGACGAGGCCGAAAAGGGGCTCGCGCCCCTCCATGACGAACTGGAAAAGGCGAGCGGCGCCGAATCGAAAGCGTTCGAAGCGTCGTCGAAAGCCGCCACGGCGCTAACCGCCGCGCAGCAGACACTGGCGACGAAACAAGAACTGGCCACGCTGCTCGCCGCCGCCGCCGGCAAGACGGCGGAAGCGGTGAAGAAGCTGCCCGAGGACAAAGACCTGGCCGCCGCCGCCGACAAGTTCCAAGCCAAAGCGAAGACGTTGGAAACCGAGGCGGCCACTGCCGCCAAAGCGGCCGGCGACCTCGCCGCGCCGGCGAAAACGGCCGCCGATGCGCTCGCCGCCGCTAGCGCCGCAACGCAAGCGGCTCACGGCAAGATTACCGCGCTCCGCGGTTCACTCGACCCGCTGCGAAAACAGGTGTGGACGTCCGAGTCGCAACTGCGGGCCGCTCAGTACGCGTTGAGCCAGGCCCACGCGCGGGCCCAAGACGCGAAACTCGCCGTGCAACTCGGCACGCTCACGGCGAGCCTCAATACGGGCGCCGCGGCGATCGCGAAGGTGCAAGCGGACATCGCCACGAACAAGGAGATGCTCGCCAAGCTGGCGGCCGAGTTGCCAAAGAAGCAAGCGGAGATGGCCGAAGCGATGAAGGTTCGGGACGAAGCGGCTAAAGCGTTGAGCGATGCCCAGCAGGCGGTCGCCGCTGCCGAGAGCGTCATCAAGACGCTCGCCGAGGCGGTGGCTTCCGCGGAAGCCGCGAAGGCAAAGCTACCTGGCGATGCCGAAGTCGTCGCCGCCGCGGCCTCGGTGAAGGCACGCAGTGACAAGGCGGTCGCCGATCTCGAACCGCTCAAGAAGATGGTGGCGGAACGCGGTCCGCCGGCGGAAGCGGCCAACCAGAAGTTCATCGCCGCTCAACAGGCGGTCGCCGCTGTGCAGCTTCCACTGACCGCCGCCCAGCAGCTTTCCGCGACCCTCGACGCGTCCCTGAAGCCGCTCGCCGAAAAGCGTGCCGCCGACCAAGCCGCGCTCGACGCGGTTCGGCAAGAATGGTTGCAGCGCTGGTCCCAGCGGTTCTACGCCAGTGGCCTGCGTCCGCTTTGGCCGGAACAGATCGCGGTGAGCGTGCTGCAGGCGACCGGTGTGGTCGCCTCGTATCGAGCGGCTGCTGAGGCGGAATTGGCGAAGACCACGCCACTCACCGACGCCATCAAGAACGATCCGGCGCAGATGGCGGCCCGGGAACGTCAAATCGAGCAACAGATCCAAGACAAGCTCAAGGGCAGCGTGACCATGTTCGTCTCGCTGTTCGGCGGTGCGGCGGGCCAAAACCAAGGCGACTTCTTCGCCACGGTCGACCAAGCGTTGTTCTTCGCCAACGGCGGCATGGTCATGGCGTGGCTTGCACCCAGCGGCGAGAACTTGACGGGCCGCCTGTTGAAGCTGGACAACGCGCAGGCGATCGCCGATGAGTTATATTTGACGGTCCTGACGCGTCGGCCGACGGCTCAAGAGGTCGCGGACGTCGCGGGGCACATGACGGGCCGCGACGCCGACAAGGCGGTGGCACTGCAAGAAATCGCCTGGGCATTGCTGACATCGGCCGAATTCCGTTTCAATCACTAGAACCGCCTTGGGAGCCTAAGTCATGAAGTGCAACTACGCGTGCGGATCGTCCGAGCATCAGTTGGCACGCCGCCAGTTCCTCGGCTCGCTCGCCGGCGCCGGCATGGCGGGAGCGGCAGTGGTTGGCGGTTTGGGAGCGTTGGCCACGCCGGCCGCGGCGAACCAACTGTCGAAGGACCAGAAGCGGGTTCTGGTGGTGAATATGCACGGCGGCTTGAGCCAGTTGGAAAGCTGGGATCCGAAGCCGGGCACTAACACGGGTGGACCGTTCCGCGCGATCCCGACATCCGTGACGGGGATGCACATCAGCGAGCTGTTGCCGCACACGGCGAAGCAAATGCATCATTTGGCGATCGTGCGGAGCGTGAACACGGCCGAGGGGGATCACGGCAAAGGCGCCTACATGATGCTGACAGGTCGGCGCCAGATGCCCGGCATGTCGTTTCCCGAGATCGGCGCCGTCTCCGCGAAGTGCCTGACACCGGACAATTCGCCGCTGCC
>CAIXSC010000431.1 GCA_903921945.1 uncultured Planctomycetaceae bacterium | reverse complement strand
GTCCAATACGACCTATGGGTCCAATGGGTCCCATACGACCTATGGGACCCATACGACCTATTCACCCGGCTTGGAATAGGCCACATCCAACCCATTCGGTTTCAATCGAATGGGTCCTCTAGGTCCTATACGACCTATTTCTTACCACATTCCCCGCTCAGACAACGCCCCGGTCTTAAAGCCCATTGCCTCAGAAAGGCCACGCGCGCCCGCGCGTGGCCGATGGGCTTGGAACGCTCGAAGCAAGTTACTGCTTCTTGCCGTAGGCTTCCGCGAACTGGGCTTGTTCGGCGGCCGCTTGCTCGGCGGCCGCTTGAGCCGACTCGAGAACCGACTTCGCCTCGCCCGCCACCTTGGCTTTTGCGGCCATCATTTCTTCGGCCTGCTTCTGAGCCGCCATCGCCGCCGCGTATTCGGCTTGCAACGCTGCCAGTTTGTCGGCGATCGCCTTGGCCGCGGCCGCCTTGTCCGCCGCCGCCTTTTCCGCCGCGACCCGTTCCGACTCGACAGCCGCCGCTGCGGATTGCGCCGCCGCGACTTTATCCTGGGCTTGCTTGCTCTCGGCAGCCAATTTCGCTGGCAGTTGCTCGAACGACGCCAAGTCGGCTGCGAGCTTGTCCGCCGCCGCCTTGAGATTGGTCGCCGCGGCCGCCGTGGCGTCGGCAGCCGTCTTTTTCGGACCGACCGCGGCGTCGACGGCCGTCTTGTCGGCCGTCTTTTTATCCATCGCCGCTTTCGCCACCGGAACTTGGTCGGCGGCCGCCTTCGCCGCTGCCGTCTTCGCGACCAGTTGCTTCTCGGCCTCGGCCTTCGCCGCCAACGATTGCTGCGCCGCAGCGGCGGCCGCAGTCGCCGCCTCGGCCGCCTTCGTGGCCATGGCGGTCTTGTCCTGCGACACCTTTTCCGCCGCGACTCGTTCCGCCTCAGCCTTCACCGCCGCTTCCTGGGCGGCGGCGGCAAGCGTGGCCGCGGTTTGAGCCGCCTGGGTCTTTTCAGCGGCGACCTTTTCGGCAGCCACTCGTTCCGCTTCCGCCGCCGTCTTATCGGCCGCCGTCTTGGCCGCTTCGGTCTTGTCCGCCAGCGTTTTGTCCGCCGCAGCCTTCTCGGCTGCCGCCTTGTCGGCGTTGGCTTTGTCCGCCGCAGCCTTATCCGTCGCCGCCTTGGCGGCCGCTGTCTTGTCGGCCAAGGCTTTCGTCGCGGCTTCTTTTTCGTTGTTCGCGGCCTGAAGTGCGGCCTGCGCGGCAGTCACCATTTCGCCCGCTTTGGTCGCCGCCACGGTCAGATCCTGAACCATCTTCTGGCCTGCAGCCCGCTCGGCTTCCTTCTGCTGGGCAGCCGTGGTCGCGGCAGCGAGCGCCTCAGTCGCAGCCTTTAGCCCCAGCGCCGCGTCATCCGCCGCTTTTTGAGCGGCAGCCAACTCGGCGGCGGCCGTCGCCGCCGCTTGCTGGGCGGCAGCGGCTTGCTGGCCGGCCAACTGAACCTGCGTCGCGAGCGTCGGCGGGTTGGGCGGCAACGAGGCGACCGGGGCCGCGTCGGCAAAATTCCACATCTTCACGGTGCCGAGCCAATCGCCACCGACCACTCGGGCACCGTCATGTGTGAAGGTGACTCGCAGCGCCGCCTCCGGGAACGCGGGGAAGGACTTCAAGGCCCCGCCGTTTCCGTCCCAAGCCTTGACGGTGTTATCCTTGCCACCCGACAGAATGCGGCCGTCGTGCGTGAACGCGACGCTCAACGCGCCACCGCCGTGCGCACCCCAGCTTTTGATCTGATTGCCATCGTTCATTTCCCACAGCCGGATCGTGCCGTCTTCGCCGGACGACGCGAGCACATTCGAGTCGCCTCGCCAGCTCACGTCAAAGACGGCTCCGTTGTGGCCACGCAGATTCAGGTACTCGCGGCCCGTCGCCGCCTCCCAAACAAACAAGCCGCCGCTGCGATCTGCGGTCGCCAGCAACACGCCGTCTGGACTGAATTGCACCCCGTAAACCCAATCGGTGTGCTTCTTCATCTGGTACAGCAGCTCGCCGGTGTCCGTGGAGTAAACCCGAACCATCTTTTGCGGGCCGCCGAGTGCCACCATGCTCATATCGGAGCTGATATCCGCCGAGAGCACCGCGTCCAGTTCATCACCCAGCTTCTGAATCCGCCGTCCCGTCTTCACGTCGTACAGCACGACCGCGCCCGAATGCCCGCCACGTCCACCACCGGCGAGCAACACGGCCCCGTTGCGGCTAAAACGCAAGACGTACGGCACACCTTCAGGGAACGGCATGATGCCAAGCAACGCGCCGCTGTCCGAGTTGTACAGCGCGATCTGCTTTTGGCCGGCGATCGCGAGCACCGGGGCCCATGGGCTGGAAGCGATCGCGGTCACGGCGGCGGCGCGGTTGGTCGCGATCACCGGTTGCCGAACCAGATTCTCCGGATAAGCGACCGGTCCCGTTGGTTTGCCGGAACCGCTGGCGGTCATCTCGAAGGTCTTTTTCTTCTTGATGACGACCTTCGAGCCGGCGTTTTCGGGCGCGCCTCCCTCGATCCATTTCTTGATCAAGTCAAGCTTCGCGGCGGCCAACTTGTCTTGCATCGGCGGCATTCGCGGCTCTTCGATGTGGGCCACCAGGGTCCACAACCGCGAACTCTCCAAGTCGCCGGGGAACACGACTTGGCCACCGCTGCCGCCTTCCATTGTCTTCGCGAACGAATCGAGGGACAAACCGCCCTTCGATCCATTCTGGTTATGGCACGTGAAGCAGTGCTCGCGAAGGATCGGCCGAACGTGCTCGTCGTAGGTCACCTTCGGACCTTCCGCCGGTTTGGCTTCTTGAGCGACGAGTCCCGCGGGAGCCGCGCTCATGGCTCCCCACGCGACTCCAGCAAGCCCGCAGCCCGCGATCGCTCGAACCGCTCGTGTACCCAGCCACTTTCGCAAAACCGGCATCATGATCGCTTCCCCTTCGCAACGATTAGTGATTGAACAGAAATTCGCGCGAATTCAGCACTGCCCAGAACACATCTTCCAGACCTACCTGCGGATTCTCGGCTTGGGTCACCGTGACGAGAAGTTTTTCCAGTTCTTCCGGCGACGGCCGCCGCGACAAGGCCCGGATGTACAACGACTCGATCACTTGCGGCGGCGTCTTGCCGCTGTCGAGCAGTTGCTTGATGACTCCGCCGGCCGCGATCTTTCCTTGGATCGTGTCGCCGTTAATCATGTGCAACGCCTGTGACAGCGTCGGTTCCGTCTTCACGTCGCAAGCACACACCGTGTCGCGGTTGGCTCGGCCGAACGTCGTCAAGAAGTAGGTGCTCGTGCCGCCGTCGGCGATCTGCACCGCGCGGGCGCCCAGTGGCAGGCCGCGGAACTTGTCCTTGGTGTTCGTGACTTGGCTGATGCAGTCCAACAACATCTCCGCCTGGATGCGGCGAACGTTGCCGTGCGCGAAGTTCTTCTCGTCGTCCTTGTTTGAATCGTTGCGTTCGGTGTTCCGCTGGTACGCCTGCGAATTGCAGATGTCGCGGACCAACTGCTTGAAGTCGTACTTGTACTCGACCAGCTTGTCGCCCAGCGTCTTGTACAGCTCCGGGTTGCTCGGCGGATTGCTCACCCGGATGTCGTCCACAGGTTCGACAATACCGCGGCCGAAGAAGTGCGCCCAAACGCGATTCGAGATGCTGGGAGCGAACAGCGGGTTATCGGTGGAAGTGAGCCATTTCGCGAGGGCTTCGCGACGATCGCGGCCCGCGAGGTCCGGTTCGGCGCCGCCGAGGAACTTTGGCTTCATCGCGCGGCCGCCGACCAAGTGGCCGACTTCGCCGCCACCGCTGTTGAAGATGATCGTTTCCCGGTAATCCTCGCCCTGCTTGCGGCCGATCTGGGCGAAGAACGCGGCGAAGCTGTAGTAGTCGTCCATCGTCCAGCGGTCGAACGGATGGTTGTGGCACTGCGCGCATTGGGTGCGAATGCCCATGAACTGCTGAGCGACGTTTTCCGCGACCTTCAGCGTGTCGCGTTCGATTTGGTAGTAGTTCGTCTGCGGCGTGCGGAAGGTTCCGCCCGACGCGCTCAGAATCTCCTGGATCATCTGGTCCAACGGGACGTTATTGGCAACCTTGTCCGTCAGCCAGTTCGAGTACAGGAACATCGACTTGTAGCTGACCTGGTTGCTCGACTTGACCATCAGCAATTCGGCCCACTTCATCGCCCAGATTTCCGAGAACTCTTTGCGATTGAGCAGTTCGTCGATCTTCGCGGCACGCTTGTTGGCGTCCGTGCTGGCGATGAACGCCGCGTATTCCTCTTCCTTGGGCAGGCAGCCGGTGATGTCAACCGACGCGCGACGCAGGAACTGCTCGTCGGTGCATAGACCGCTGGGCAGCATGCGAATCTTGTTCAGCTTGCCGGCGACCAATTGATCGATGTAGTTTCCGGTGACGGGCGGGGCCGCGTAGACCAAGTCCTTCGGCAGCACCAAAACTTGGCTGCCGACCGTATGCGTGTCGTAGCGCCCCATGACGAACGCTTCGCCGCGCGCGGCAGCGGTAACAAGCCCATCGGGATTGATCGGTGCCGAGTTGTCATTGCTGGTCATAAAGGTGACCAGCGTCGTTACGTCGCGATCGTGACCGTCCGAGAAGGTGGCTCGGGCGATGAACTGCTGCGAGCTATTCGCGCCCTCGATCACGGCCGCTGGCGGATAGACTTCCAGCTTGACCGCCTTCGGCGGCGTGCCTTGGTCTTGCGGCGCGCCGGCTTCCAACCACTTGAGCGTGGTCGCGTAGTACTCCGAATCAACGCCGAACCGCTTGCCGCCGGTGTGCGGAACCGAGCCGACCGACTTCTCCAACAGCAGGCTGTCGGCGGGCACCGCCAAGTTAATCCGTCGAACGCCGATTTCCCGGGTCACGCGAGTATAGTCGCCCACCGGATCGAAGCCGAACAGCGACAACCGAAAGCCGTCCTTGCCGCGAGCCGCGCCGTGGCAGCTACCCGTATTGCAGCCAGCCCGGGCGAACACGGGCATGACATCCAAGTGGAAACTAATGGCGCGATCAGCGGCCGCGTCCTTAACGCGAATCGGGAGACTCGCTTTCAGCCCCTGGAAATCCACTTCCAGCATTGTCTCGCCATCGGCGACCGGGAAGACGGTCGAATTCTCAACCCGGGCCAAAGCCGCGTTGGCGACTTTCGACACGGCCTGCTTGGTGACGTCCAGCGTCACGCCATCGGCGCGGGTTGCGACCACAATGAATCGCTGGAAATCCAGCTTCGTGTTCAGATTGACATCGGGTGGATAGACGTTGATCCCGGTCAACGGCATCTGGGCCGAGGCGGCTCCTGTAGCGAGGACTACGGCGAGCACGGCGCCGAGCCGACAGAGTGGGCGACAGATCACAGGGGACTCCTTGCAAGTTCGCGAAACACACGGCGGCAAGGCGTTGGGCCTTCGACCGCCGCACGGCCGCGAAGGGCCGATCGCGGAAACGATGTCGGTTACGGTAAGTTTACCACCTAATTAGGACCGTCTACTTTTTCCCAGCTTGCTCGCGTTCCAGCCGAAGCTGCTCCAGCCGAGTGAGCCGTTTCGGCTCGGGCGGTTTCACAGCCGCCGGCATGGGCATGGGCATCGGCATGGGCATCGGGGGCGGCGGAGCGGCAGCGGTCATCGGCTTCGGCGGCAGCGGCGCGTCGACTCGCAGTTCGCCGGTTCCGACGGTCATCGTGACCGGTTCGCCTTCGTGCTGGAACGTCGTCCGGCAAACCAGTTGGGCGTACTTGCCCGGTCGGGCAGCCGGGTTCACCTTGATTTTGAACACCAGCTCCGCCGTGTCCTTGTTGAAGGTCAGCGGCGTGGTCGACGTCTCGGCAGGCAACCCGAGCAATTCGGCCTTGCCTTCGCCCGCGAAATCGGCCTTCTTCTCCACCTTGACGACCATTTCCGTCTCTTGGCCCTGCTCAGCCGCCGCCTTCTGGAAGGCGAGCGCGTGGTACTGATCGACGACCGTCAAATCGGCCAATTGCGAGGCGCACTCGACCGTCCCCCCGCCGAAGCCCGCGCGACCGAGCACGACGATCTTCCACGTCTTCAGCTCGGCCCCGCCGTTCGCGGTGAGCGGAATGACGGCCTCGTTTTGCCCTTCCGGGATGACCACCGACGCGGACGAACCCACACCCGGCGGATTGAACAGCAGGAAGATGCTGATCGGCGCTTTGAAGTCCGCGGCGCGGGTGGCGACGACCTTCAGATCCATCGAGCCGTTCCGCACGAGCGGCGCCTTCGGCTGGACAATGTCGATCTTGAACGGCACTTCGTTCGACACGCAGACCGCCATCCGATTCGCCGCGTGTCCCCAAACTTCCGTGTTGTTTTGGCCGCGCACCAGCATGGTCCGCTGGTTCAAACGGCCTTCGAACTTGAGATTCGGATCAGCGGGCCGAGCCACCACGTCCGCCAGAGTGCCGTCCACTGGCGCGTCCGCAGCGGCGCTGAACAGCACCAAGGTGTCGGTGCGGTTGCCCGGCATCGGCACAATCTGTGGCGTCAGGCCGGCGGGCAAGTCGCGGAACTCGAGGTTGGTGTCGCCACCCCAGTTCACTCGGCTGGCCCCGACGATCAAGGCCGCGCGATTGTTCTTCGGCACCACAAGCGTCGTCGGCACGTACTGCTGACGCTCGGGAAGGAGCGTCGAGACGCTGGCGACGACCGGCGTCAATTCAATCCGATAGACGTAGTTTGGCCCACCCTGCCGGAGATGATCCTGGATGATCACACCGAATTCGCCGTCCGCCGGCACGTTGAACCGAACGTAACTATCCGGCCCGCCGGAGTCGTCATTCGACGCGATGCCGCCGCCTTGAGCGTTGGTGATCGTCAGGACGGAGTCGAGCGGCGAGCGGATCACGGATCGCGAGTAGACGCGAACATCGAATTGCTGGCCGGCCTTCGCGGTGAACTTGAAGAAGTCGACATCGCCGGGCCGTTCGATAATGCCATTCAACGCACACGGAGCGGCGCCGCTGGCGGTCGCTTGGGCGATCGCGTCATTCGGCTCGACTTCGAGCACATTGTTCAGATCGATCACACGCACCATGTTTGGCGACGGAGCCAAACCGCGAGCATCCTGGGCGTACAAGCCATGGTCCGCAGATCCGCCAGCCGGAAGCGGCACTTGGGAAGTAAAATCGCCAGCCGGGTCGCCGATCCATTTCACCGTCAGCGACTCGCCGGGCTTGCCGCCGGCCGGATACACGGCCGTGGGACGCGGGAAGGTGCCGATATGCAGGCGATAGATCGAATTGCCGTCGCCGCCGTAGGAGCTTTCGCGAACCTGCACGATGTACTTGCCGTCGGCCGGCGCGACAACGGAGCACAAGCAGTCTTGGTTGAGTAACGCGGCATCATCGCTGCGGGCGAGTTCAAACCGGTCCGAGTTCAGAATCGCCAGGTAGGGATCGAAGAACGCTCGTCCCAGCCGGAGACCTTCGAGCTCCGCACTGATGCGGTCGCCCTTCTTCGCCTCGACAACGTAATGGTCGACGTCTTCGTTCAACACGACGCCGGTCACGGTGACGTTGAGCGGCACGGCTTGCGGTTGTTGGAACTCGCTGTTCGGTTCCACTTCCTTCACTTCGGGCAGCGGGCCCACGGTGAACGTCATCAGATTGCTGAGGCCCGTCGCCGTCCGAACTCGGACCGCATGGATGCCCATGCGGCAATCCGCCGCCACCGCCAGCAACGCCTTGAACGACCCGTCGTTGACCGGTTCGAGCTTTTTCACCTCGATGCCTGGCGAGTAGAACAGCAGTTCTTGAGCGTCGCCGAGTCGGCCGCCCGAGTACACCACTTCGGTTTCCACAGCCCGTTGAACACCGGGGGGTTGAATTGAACCGAGAGACGGCTCAACAGCCGAAGCAACCGTCGCCGACAACCACAGTGCCGACAACGACACCATAGCGAACCCCGCGACCGCGCGGGCCAAGCTGGCAAT
>CAIXSC010000430.1 GCA_903921945.1 uncultured Planctomycetaceae bacterium | reverse complement strand
CGCGGGCGGCCATCCGCCGAAGTCGGCTCATCCTCTTCGCCGAGGAATTCGTGATCCGGGAAGGCGCCAAGCAGGATGCGGCGGATTTCCGCCTGGGAGGCGACGTCGGCCTCGGTGACCAAGTCGCGCGGGGCCTTCTCCCGAGCGGAAATACGGTGTTGCCAATCAAGCAGAATGTGGCCGCCCGCTCGGGCCGCCGCTTCGCAAGTTTCAAGGTACGGATTCATGAGGTGAAGTTGAAGCGGGCGTTTTTTACCGCGATTCGCTGGACAGGTTGGGCGATCTTGTTATCATCGGCAACTGAGTTGGGCGAAGCCTATGGATCGCTCAATTCGAGCGATTTTATCCCTTCCGAGCGACTGGTTTTTGGCCTCTTCTCTGTTCCGACCCCGCCGTTCGCTTTGCCGCGTCGGCGGGGTTTTTGCATTCTGAGGGCGGGCGGGAGCCTGTCGCAAGCACCCGTGCGGTTTTCGTATGTGGCATCTGCACCAGTCTACGGCTTGGCTTGGCGCCGTTTCTCCCGCGAGCTCCTCAGCCCAATCCGCTCCGAGCCTTCCCGGGCAACACAGTGAATCTTCGTCCGATTCACGAGTTCACGCGCGGCTCGACTGCCGCGATCCCGGACAGGGCATCATCGATTGGCAAATCGCCAGTTCCGAGCAGCGAGAATCGACGGCGAACGCGGCTTCTGGAGATCGCTGGCAGGTGCTGCCGTCGACGGTGTCGACGATGCGCTTCGTAGGGCCTTTGCCGACGGAGGCGAATTCGCGGCTCTCCGAGGCCTACGTGCGGGGTGTCGACCTCGTGGTTGAGTACGGCGAGAACGCCGACGGCGACCGCTGTGAATTGTACTATCGAGCGCTGTTGCCTCCGACTCGCGGCGCGCCGCCGTCCGCGGTCCGCAACCATAGGGCTCCTGGCGACGCCACGAGCTCGACCGCCCCCGAACTTCGACTCCGAACGCATGATAGTGGCCAGCACGACAGCCAATCGGGTAGCCAACCCGGCGGTACGCGTGACGCAACGGTTGCCGGGACAATCGACGGTGTTTTCGGAGGCGTCGAGCTTTGGGCATCCGTGCAGACTCGCAGGTTGGACAGTCGGCCGCAAATTGAAGTTGGCAATCGGTTTGCCTCGGGCACCGAAGTGCTCGCGGTACCTAATTGGCCCTATCCCGGCTTGCGGGTGTTCCGTCTCCCCGGAATCCAAGTAAGCTATGTCGAAAGCGTCCATCCGGCGGATGTCGCGATCGACGCCGCGAACGCTGACGTTGGCGGTAGCGCAATCCCGAGTGTTAATGCTAAAGGCGAGCATGCGGGCGGCCGCGCGAACGAGTTGCGGGGAACGGTTGAGTGGTGGACTGGACTGAATGTGGTGTGGATGGAAAAAGGGGTGATTCGCCGGTGCCGTGTGCGCGGGTGGTGGGTGGCGCGGGAGAGGGATTTGGCGATCGCCGCGGAATTAACTCTCGCATTTCTCGCGGACGCCCCGCCGCTCACCGCGTAGTACGGCGCCGGTAAGTCGGGTTGCGAGTAACTGGGGTTCGGAGAGTGCCACGGCACTCCTGGTTTTAGCTGGCTTTCAACAGGAATTCATCGCATGTCGCTCGCGCTTCGTCTGCGGCTGTTCAACGAGCTGGACACGCTCTCGTTGATTGATCCCCACACCCACATTAACGCCCTAGACCCGGCCTCGAAGACGCTCGCGGACATTCTCGGTTACCACTATTACACGGAACTGGCACACTCGGCGGGAATGCCGAAAGCGGCGATCGAGGAGCCAGGTTTGGACCCGCGTGAAAAGGTGCGGCGCCTGATCGCGAACCTCGGGCCGGTGGACAACACGATCCAGTACAGTTGGTTCCTGGAGATGTTGCACGGGTTGTTTGATCTGCAAGTGGAGCGGGTTTCCGAGGAAAACTGGGAGGAAATCTACGACGCCACCGCGGCGAAGATGGCAGCCCCGGATTGGCGGTTCGAAGTGATGAAGCGCAGCCGGCTGGAAAAGGTTTTCCTGACGAATGACTTTGACGATCCGCTAGAAGGCTTCGATACGCAAGATTTCGTTCCCTGCCTGCGAACCGATGACTTGGTCTTCCATCTTGGACGGTCGGATGTGCGGCAGAGATTGGCTCGGGCCAGCGGCCTGTCGATCGATAGCGCGACAGCCGTGCGGGACGCGTTAGCTCGATTGTTCCATCATTTCACTTTAAACAACGCGCGGGCCTGCGCTATTTCCTTGCCACCGGATTTCTCGCCCGCGCCGGTCTCAACCGGTCGCGCGGAGACGGCGATCGAGTCGTTGCTGCGCTGGGGCGTTGAAGCATCCGAAAGCGATCGACGCGCGGCATCGCACTTCGTGTTCTGGACTCTCGCCGAGCTGTGCGAACAATACCGACTGCCGTTCGATTTGATGATCGGCGTCAATCGCGGCGTGTATGCGGATGGCGTGCATCAGGGCCGCGATTTGTACGACAGCCGCGTGTCGCTGATCCAGTACAAAAGCCTGTTCAACGCCTTTCCGACCGTCACGTTTCCGATCTCCGTGCTCGCCAGTGTCACGAATCAGGAATTGGCCAGTTACGCCTGGATCTTTCCGAACGTCGTCACGAACGGGCATTGGTGGTATTCCAATACGCCAACCTTCATCGAACACGATCTGGCGGCCCGTTTGGAGGCTGTGCCTAGGACGAAACAGATTGGCTACTACAGCGACATGTACAAGCTCGAGTTCGCCTTGCCGAAGTTCGCGATGTTCAAGCGGATCCTCGCGAAAGTGCTGGCGCAACGATTCGTTGAGGATCGCGGCTGGAGTGAATCGCAGGCAATCGAGCTCGGAAAGCAAGTGCTTCGCGGAAACGTCGAAACGACCTTCGGTTACTCGGGACCGCGTGCTGGCACTCTCGGCGTGCCGCTGGCCACACCGCCCGCCGCATCCTGGGACGAAGCATCGGCGGCCGCGAACCTTCCAGCGTTTAATGGCCTAACCGCGGGCAGTCCGGGCTCTGTCGTGGATATGGCCGGCGGCCGCCTGCCGCGTGGCGCATCGCCGACTAGCGGTCTGGCCGGCGCTGCGGTCGGTGCTGCGGTCGGTGGAATGGCGGGGGCCGTCCTGGGGGCCGTCGCTGGTTCAGCCGTTCCTCTGCATGACGAGTCGACAGCGATGGCTGGCGACGATTCGAATCCGTTTGTGGATGACGAGTCCACGGAGTTCACGAACGTCGAGCCAAGCTTGTTGGAGCTTGGAACGCTCGGAAAACTCGAGGAAGGCGGCGAATCGTCAACCTTGGTGCTTGCTGACATCCAGGGCGAGGAAGGCGCCGAGCCTGCCGCGGTGGAGTCGGTGCTGGATTTGGATTCTGGCGAGCCCGCGCCCCTCGAACTGGAACTGCGTGGAGATTCCGTTCTGGGGCTCGATTTGGACTTTGACGCAGCCAATACGGGTGAAGCTCCGGCGACGGGAAGTGACGGATTGGAAGGTGGCGAGGACGACGGATTGGACTTTCTTAAATAGCAGGATGCCGCTGAGCGATGAACGATCCGTTTTCAACGCTCGTTCCGGAGCCTCCCCGACGGCGCGGCGGCCAACCATCCGCTGACCCGGCTTCGCCGCCAGTGGTGTCGTCAACGCATACGCCAGAGGCGACGTTGCCGCCGGGCCTCGCGACGTCTCCAAATGCTACTACGCCTCTGAACGCCCCGGCGCTAGCAAACACGTCGGTGCCAGCGAATGCGCCGACGCCTCCAGCCGAGACTGCGCCGCCGACCGCGACTGTTCCTCCAACCGCGCCGGTGCCAGCGACCGCGCCGGTGCCAGCGACCACGCTGGTGCCAGCGACCACGCTGGTGCCGCCGATCGTGCTGCAAAGCGATCCCAACGCGACGTTACCGCCGAACGTCGCTCAACTCGACCCGAACGCCACGATTGCCACGGGCGGGACGCGTGCCGCGTCGCCAGTTTCAAGGCTGACAGTTTCAACGCTACCAGCTTCAACGCTACCCGGTTCGGGGCCGCAGGATCCCGCGTTGTTGGACACGGCGATGATGGCAACGGCGGCTTATGCGAAGCCGGTTGGAGGTGGTGTCGCCGAGGCGGCCGTAGGCGATGGATCAGCGGCCGCGCGAATCCTAAACATGGGGCGGCCCGAGATTCCTGGCTTCGAAATCCTGAGCGAACTGGGGCGCGGAGGGATGGGGGTTGTCTATCGCGCCCGCCAACGGTCGGCGAACCGGATCGTCGCGTTGAAGGTTGTTCGTAACGACGTGCTCGAAGCGCTGCCTCATGAAACGCGGGTCAGCACGCTTGACAGGTTTCGCAGCGAAGCCGAGGTGGCGGCGAATCTGGATCACGACAATTTGGTCACCGTCTTTGAAGTGGGCGAGGCAAACGGCGTTTGCTACTACGCGATGCGGTATGTGGAAGGCCGCAGTCTCCACGATCTGCTGAAAGAAGGACCGCTCGACCAAAGAGCGGCCGCCGGCTATCTCGAACCGGTCACTCGCGCGCTGAGTATGGCGCACGAACGCGGCATCCTGCATCGAGATTTGAAGCCACACAATATCATGATCGATCGTCGCTCCGACCGGCCGCTCTTAGCGGACTTTGGGTTGGCGAAGCTCATGGGCAAATCGCAGGAAATCACGCATGCCGGCGAAATCCTGGGAACGCCGTCGTACATGCCGCCCGAGCAAACCGTGGATTCGGCCAGTGTCACCGCGGCGGCTGATGTCTATTCGATGGGCGCGACGCTCTATCATTTGTTGACCGGGCGTCCACCGTTCCAAGCCGCCAGCTTGATGGAGACGATCCGGCAAATCACCACGCAGGAACCGGTCGCGCCGCGGCAACTCAACCCGTCGCTCGACCGCGACCTGGAAACGATTTGCCTGAAATGCCTGCAGAAAGAGCCGGCGCGACGATACGCTTCGTCCGCCGCGCTGGCGGACGATTTGCGCCGCTACCTCGAAGGCCGTCCAATTGTTGCCAGGCCGCTGAATTGGGTCGAGCGGTCGTGGCGCTGGTGCCGTCGCAACCCGGTTCCCGCCACGTGGATCTCCGTCGCCGCCACATTCGCTGTGGTTTCGGTGCTGGCCATTCTGGTCGGTTATATCCGTACCGCGGCGGCACTGGCCGAATCGCGGCGACACCTGGCCCAAACGGTCGGCGCTGTGAACGACCTGTTCACACGTTTCAGCGAGGACGACCTTAAAGACGAACCCGGCATGCACCCGCTCCGCGTGGAACTGCTGGGGCGGGCCAAAGAGCACCTTAAGACACTGCTTGCTGAAAGCGACGGCGATCCGCTGCTGAGCGAATACGTGGCCGAGGCCCGGTTCCTCGTAGGTATCGCCCAAATGGAAGATGAAAGCCAGCGCGAGGCGGCGTTGGCCGAATTGCTGGAGGCGGTCCGCATGCAACGCCTGCAACGCGACGAGCCGACCAGCGATCCGGTGCGTCGAGCGGCCCGCGTTAAAAGCCTATCGACTTCTCTCACGGCACTCGCCAGCTTCCGGCTCACCGAGGCCCGCGGTCTCGCCGATGCCGCTGTCGCCGCTTCCTCGGCTTCCATCGCCGATCCAACTGACGCCAACGCGGCCGGAGTCAACGCCAAGATGGATTCCCGCTGGGCAAGCGTCGATGATCGCTGCGCCGAAGCGGAATCGCTCTACCGCGAAGCTAGAAAACTTCGGGAAACACTCGTCGATTCCGTGACCATCCCTCGTCCGCCCCAAGGACGCGACGTAACACCTCCGCCGACCGATGGCGAATTGACAGCCGTCGAGGCGACGCGGTTATTGTCCAGCGCTGTGATGAATCTTGGGATCTACGCGGAGAATCGTTCGCTATTCGCAGCCCGCCGGGGCGATTCCGAGGCGACGCAGACCTGGCAACGCGAAGCGGCCGAGCGCTACGACGAGGCTCAGCGGTTGCGGCGCCAAGCGATGGACCGCCTCTATGACCCCTCGAGTCACCAGTTCGCGATTCGCAGGCCGTCTTCACCTAACGCGGTGGCATCTGGCAATGCGCAATCCGCCAACATGCAGTCCGCCAGTTCCCAGTCCGCCAGTTCCCAGTCTGCCGGCATACAGTCTTCTGGCAAGCAGTCTTCTGGCAAGCAGTCTTCTGGCATGCAGTCCGCTTCCAAGTTGGCGGCGGGCGTGCGGTATGCCGCCAAGTTGGAGCAAGACCTGGGAAAGGGCGAATTTCAACTCGCGCGCCTGCGACTGGCTGATCGTTCGCCAGAAGCGGTGGAAGCTGCGGTGGGGCATTTGCGTGCGGCGATCGAGCATTTCGAAGCGGTGGTGCGTGCCACCCCGGAATCGCTATCGAATCGTCATCGCCTGGGAATCGCTCTCGGACTGCTCGGAGCGACACTTGCCGAGCGAGGCGAACTGGCGGCCGCTTGGAACGCCTTTGAAGCGGCGACTCGATACAGTCGCGCGTTGGCGCTCGGAAACCCCACGGTGACCGACTACCAGCGAGAACTCGCAGATTTGCATACGCGGCGAGGTCTGTTGCGAGAGGCTAGGGGGGAAAGAATGCAGGCGGCGGATGAGTACGCCGAGGCCGTCCGCGTCTTGGAGGAATCCCTGCGGTCAACGCAGGTGGGAGCCATGCCGGTGAATCATCCGGTCACAGCGCGCACGCAGCAGGCGAATGCTGAATTGGAGCAGGAACTGGCGAACCTGCGGACCAGATGGGCGGAGGCCGAACTGCAACGCGAAGGCTGGGAGGCTGCGCTGTCGTCGATCGAAGGTGCTGATGCCTTCTGGACACGTGGCGCCGGAACACTTCTAGGTACGGACGATCGTCGTTTCGCCCTCATACAACTGGCGTTGCTTCGTGGCCGGGCGCATTGGGGCCAGGGACGTCAGGAAATGGCCGAAGCCGCATGGCGAAACGCGGAAACGCTTATCGCCGAGTGGCGATCGGTCGCGCCCGCTGACCCCGATGCGCGATTGCTCGAATGCCAAACACGAAACCACTTGGCGAAGGTGGCTGCGGCGCGCGGTGACTGGATTCGAGCGGTCGAGCAACTAACGATGAGTGACTTGGCCCTCGTTGAACTGCTCCGGGAGTTTCCCGAGGACGAGGAGTTCGCCGAGTTCGCCAGTGAAACTCTGTCCGCGCTCGCGGATGCCTTGAAACAGTCCGGAAAAGAAGCCGAATCAGCCGCTGTTCGCGCCCGAGCGGCGGCCGTTCGAAGCCCTGCGACGGCGCCCGTTCCGACGCCGGCAACATCACCACCCGCCACTCCAGCAGTGTCACCGGCCGCTACTCCTGCACCATCCACACCCGCGTCGCCGGCCGCGTCGCCTTCCTCAAAGTCGCCTTAAAGGTGGCGGTCCGTGGAAGCACTCGCGTGGAAAAAGCGAAATATGCTTGCGAGCAGTGGTTGCCATCCGGCGACGTGTTGGCAGACTTTTCTTCATTTTCCGCCTTTGCGATTCCGATGGTAACGAGGATGAGTGGGCTTAGTCGTGCGAGTCCCAACCATGTTTCCTCGCCCGGAAAGGCGACCGAGCGTGTACAGCTTGTGGACTGTGCCAGCCGGCGGTTCGAGTCACGGGAGCGTTCGCTATGCGTCGTCGATCTTCGCCTTCCGTTTTGCTGATGGCGGTGTGGCTGAGTGTCGCTGCTGCGGCGTGCTCTGAGAGCACCTCCTGGGCACAATCTCGCAACTCGGGAGATGGTCTCGATCCGCTGGACGCCGAGGAATTCGTGCAGCAACCGGCGCCCGCCCCGGCGCGAGCGCCCGCAGGCGCGGGGCCCGAACGGGCGGAACCGCCGCGTCCGACTCGGCGAACGACGCGCAACGATTACGTTCGCATTTCCCGCGTTCCGAACATGTTTGGCGATTCGCTTGGTGTGGGTGGGCAGATCTTCACCCCCGATTCAGACATTGACAGTGGAACGAACTTCGGTGGTTTCGCGGCGGATCTCCCTTTCGCGTTGGGCCGAAGTTTCAAGATCGGAGAGAACACGCGGCCGCTGCCGACGGATCGGGTGTTCTTTCTCTACAATGGCTTCCAGAACGCTCAGGAAACCGTGATTCCCAGTTTCCTGGGCGGTTCGG
>CAIXSC010000429.1 GCA_903921945.1 uncultured Planctomycetaceae bacterium | reverse complement strand
CGCTTCCGCGAAGCCCCATGCCACGGTCTCCATCCGCGCCATCGCCACGGCCACGGTCCGTGCTGCCGGCAGCTTCTTGCACCCCTGACACGACCGGTGATGGGGAGAACGCGTTAAACGGCCGAGTCGAGCCGGATGGCGAGAGCGACTGTTTCAGGCGGGCTTCGAGCCTTTGGCCGAGTTCCTCCGCATAAGCCTGCGTAACCGGCTCGGATTCGCCTCGCACAATCAGCCGAATCAGTGTGCCGAATGGCGGATAGCCGAATGCCTGGCGTCCGGGCAGTTCCTGGGACGCGAATTGATGATAGTCGTGACGGATGGCGGCTTGGATCGCGGGGTGATCGGGATTGTAGGTTTGAACAAGCACATAGCCGCCCGCCGCGCCGCGGCCGGTGCGGCCGGCGACCTGCGTTACCAATTGGAAGGTGCGTTCCGCGGCGCGGAAATCGGGAAAATGCAGCGCCGTGTCGGCGTTAATCACCCCCACCAGCATGACATTGGGGAAGTCGAGTCCTTTGGCGATCATCTGCGTGCCGATCAGAAGTCGAGCTTCACCGGCGCGGAACTTATCGAGCGCCTCTTCGTGGCTGCCCGGTTTGCGCATCGTGTCCGAATCCATTCGCAAGACGGCGAGCCCTGGGTAGCGCTGTCGAATCTCCTCCTCCAATCGCTCGGTGCCGAGACCGCTCAGCCGAATCCCTTCGAATCGGCACTCGGGGCATCGATCCGGCGCGGGCAACTGGAAGTCGCAGTAGTGGCAAACGGCGATCGCGTCCGCTTTATGGTGAGTCAGCGGTAGGTCACAGTCCGGGCAGCGAGCCGCGTAACCGCAGGCCGGGCATTGGATGCTGGTGGCGAAACCGCGGCGGTTTAGCATCAGAATGACCTGTCCGCGCGCGGCCAGCGTCTTTCGGATCGCATCATGCAGCGGACCGCTGATGGAACCGCGGCCACGTCCAGCGCGGAATTCGGTCCGCAGGTCGATCGTATCGACTTGCGGCAATGGCCGGCCCGAGACTCGATGGGGAAGCTCGGCCAGGGTGAACTGGCCGCTGCGGGTTCGCTGCCACGTTTCCAACGCGGGCGTGGCGGAACCAAGCACGAGCGGTACGTGCTCGGCCTCGGCCCGCCACAACGCGACTTCGCGGGTTTGGTATCGCGGCTGGGTATCTTGTTTGAACGAAGCATCATGTTCTTCATCGAGCACAATGAGGCCCAGCCGTGGCGCGGGCGCGAAGACGGCGCTCCGCGCGCCGACGATGACCTGGGACTCGCCCCGCGCGATCCGCTGCCAGTGCCAGTTACGTTCGGGATCGCCCAGATTGCTATGGAGCACAGCCACGTGCGGGAACCGAGCCCGGAAACGCTGGCGAGTCTGAGGGGTCAGGCTGATTTCGGGAACCAGGACGATGGCCTGCTTGCCCCGTCGGATCACTTCCTCGATCGCTCGAATGTAGACCTCGGTCTTGCCGCTGCCGGTTACGCCATGCAAGACGATTGTCTCATGGCGTTCGCCGTGAAGGGGTTTTAGGATCCGCTCGAAGGCCGCTTGCTGGGCATCGTTCAAGGAGGGCGGGGCTTCGAGTTTTTCGGGGCGATCCCGCAATTCGCCCGACATGACTCGTTCGACACTGTCGACGATGAACCCCTTCTTGCGGAGCGTGGCGATCGAGGCTGTCGAGCATCCGGCGAGCTCTGCCAACTCTTGCGGCGTGAGCCCGCGATCGGAGGCGGCCAAGACCTCCAAGATGGCGCGCTGACGCGGCTGCAGGGACCACGTTTCGCGCTCCGCCCATAGCGAGTCTGGAATTGACAGGAATGTCTTTTCCCGAGTACCCGCTTGGCTGCGAACGGCGGCCGGGATCACCGTTTCCAGCACCACGCCGAGTTCGCAGAGATAGTGTTCGGAGATCCACCGGGCGAGCCGCATGAGTTTGAGATCGATGAGCGGTCGGGCGTCGACCACGCCGCCGACCTCTTTGAGCGGTTTGCGCCAATCGAGTTGCGGTCGATCGCCAGCGGAGGCTAACGCCGTGACATACCCGACCATCGTCCGCTCGCCCTTGCCAATCGGCACCCGTGCGCGACGCCCGACTTCGATCCGGTCGCGGAGCGCGTCGGGCACGGCGTAGTCGTAGGGGCCAAATGGCGGCTCGGCGAAGGCCACCTCCGCCACCAACCGGTCCCGTAATTCGTCATCTTCCCACGGAGAACGGGGAGGGTCGTCAGCCGCGAAGAGTCGTCCTTGACGGG